>CALMZY010000179.1 GCA_937870865.1 uncultured Lentisphaerota bacterium
CCGAACAATCTTCACTTTGACCACATTCTCCCGTTCTCCAAAGGCGGAACTTCGCTCAAGGCCGAGAACATCCAACTGCTATGCGCTCGGCATAATCTGGAGAAGAGAGATCGAATCGAGTAGGCGAACCCAGCCTCACCTTTGCGCCCCTTCCCGTCCCCTTCGCGCCTTTGCGTTGGCACCGTTTCCCCCGTGCCGTGTCACTCGCCTGATTTGAACAATCCTTTCAACTGCTTGCCGACGTCCTTGACGGCTTTCTCAAGCTCCTTGCCGGTCTTGTCGAGATCGCCTTCATTGTCCTGAAGAGCTTTGGCTATGTCCTTGAACGCCTGCGCACCGACGCCTTCGACCATGGCCATGGCGAAGATCGTCGCGAGCTGGGTCGTGTCCCGGATGTCCGTGTACGTGCGGTTGACGTTCAGCTCATGGCGCTGCACCTGGGGCTTGTCCTGCCCTTGGACGTATTTGCGCATCTCGACGGTGCCCAGCTTCAGGGTCAGGGAGTCGATGCGGAACTTCTTCGCGGCCTTCTTCGTCTTCGGTTCGGGCTCCTGGCCGCCGGTCCCGGCCTCGGGTTCTTTTTCTTCCGCGCCGCCCTCCCCCGCCTGGCTCAGACGCTTGAGGTTGGAGTCGCCGTCCTCCTTCTGCACAACGACCATGCGGGGAATATCGAGAACGACTTCGCGGAGATGAATCTCATCCGTCAACAAGGACTTGAGTTCATAGCCAACCCGCATCTGCTTGAAATCGATGGCTGTCTCTTCCGGGAAATCCTCGGGGTTGATGAGCTTCAGATCCCTGATCTCGAAGGTCGATGACAGGAGGTTCGCGCTGACCCCGCCCATCTCCAGGTCGAAACCCGTTGCCTCCCTGACCGCATTCCGCGCGCCGGACTTGATGAGCGCATTCCTCGCCATCAGACCGACGGCGACCAGGACGGCGAGCACGATGACGATGTTCAGAAAGGCTTGTTTTGTTCGCTTCTTCATAGGCGTTGGACAATAGCACATATCCTGATTTGAGGAAGAAGTTAACCGCGGATTCCGCGGATGTGCGCGGATGGAAGAGGCCGAACCACGGATGGACTTTCCTCTTCGTCATCTCCTTTCTCTCCCCATCCGCGATATCCGCGGTCGATCTTGTTTATTCGCGGTTCACAACGCCGGCTTGATTGGCGCCATCTTCTGCGCTACCGTACGCGCGTTGTGTCCGGAGGAAAGCCGATGAAAAAAGAACACCTGGTTCCCGAGTGCGCCGGTACAAAGGCGGAATATTCCATTTGCCGGGCGGCGACGTCTCTCACGCCCCTTTTTTCGGAGGCCCGGGAGGACCGCGCGGACAGCCTGCTCGGATCCTATCCGAACACCACCAACATTGTGGAGGCGCTCAAGTTGTTCATCGATGTGATGTTCCCGGGCCGGATGTCCCAGAACGACATCGAGCACGACGAACTCGGGATTTTCCTGGTGCGCCGCATCAGCGACGGGTGGAGCCTGCTTCGCGCGGAAATCGAAAAGGCGATCCCGTTCCGCTGGATGGGCGAGGCGGCGAAGATCGAGGGCGCCCCCAAACCCGTCGACGTCCGGGCCGAGGCCATGACGGTCATGGAGTCGTTCGTCGAAAGCCTGGCCGGCGTGCGCAAGCTGCTGGTCGAGGACGTGAAGGCGGCGTACGAGGGCGATCCCGCGGCGCTGACGTATGCCGAGGTCCAGCTCGCGTATCCGGGCCTGCTGGCGATCACCTCGCACCGGCTGGCGCACGAGCTCTACAAGCTCAACGTGCCGATCATCCCGCGCGTGATGAGCGAGTGGACGCACTCGCAAACGGGCGTGGACATCCACCCCGGCGCGACGATTGGCCACGGGTTCTTCATCGACCACGCGACGGGCGTGGTGATCGGCGAAACGACGAAAATCGGCAATCACGTGAAGCTGTACCAAGGCGTGACCCTCGGCGCGCGGAGTTTCCCGCTGGACGAGCATGGCATGCCCATCAAGCACATCAAGCGGCACCCGACGGTCGAGGACGACGTGGTGATCTACGCCCACGCAACGATCCTCGGCGGCGACACGGTGATCGGAAAGGGTTCGACGGTCGGCGGCAACGTGTTCCTCATGGAAAGCGTTCCGCCGAACAGCTTCGTCACCGGCAAGCACCCGGAATTGCATATCAAGACGAGCAAGGATAAACAGTAGAGATGTCCGTGGTCAGTTGCCCGTTGTTGACGGGCGCGGCCGTGCAGTTCCGAGTTTCAAGTTTCCAGTTTCAGACATGCAAAGCACCCTTCTCATCCTCATCGGCATGCAGCTGGTGTATTCCGCCTCGGACTTCATGGGGCGGTACTACATGGTGAAGCACGGTTTTCACGTGGCGAGCTTCTTGATGCCGTGGTTTCTCTGGTACCAGATCATCCGGCAGATCGCGATGTTCGGCCAGCTCTACATCTTCGCGTGCGTGCCGCTCGGGAAGACCATGGCGCTGATGGGTGCGACGTCGATCGTGATCAGCAATGTGCTGGGTTTCCTGTTCCTGAAGGAACTGCTCTCGCCCATCGCCTACGTCGGCGTGACGCTGGCCGTGATCGCGATCCTGATCATGGCGTTCCGGTGACAGAATGGAGTGATGGAGCGCTGGAGTACTGGAGTGTTGGGCCGCGGCCATCCATGACTCCACCACTCCCGTACTACACTCCGTCGTCTCATCTTCTCGCCAGCATCTTCAGGAACCGCTGGAGAATGCTCGCGGATTTGATGCTTTCGTCCACATTCGCGGAACCCATGGCCTGGAGTTTCTCCAGCATGGTCCTGTTCTGTTCCGCCCGTTGCGCGACGAGTTTGGAGAGGACCTGCGGGATGTCCTCCCGCATGCCCAGCAGGACCGTGAAGGTCTCTTTCGAAATCTCGAGCAGTTCGACTTCCTCGTGGCTGGAAACCGTGGCCGTGCGAGGCAGTCCGGTCACCAGGCTCATCTCGCCGAACAACGCACCGGGGCCGAGATCGAACTCGTTGGCCGGCTGGGCGGCATCCTTGTACTCCACGCGGCCGCGCGCCCTGCCGCGGACCACGACATAGCAGCTCTCGCCGGCCTCGCCCTGCCGGAACACGGTCTCGCCTTTCGTGAAGCGGATGCGCCGGATGGACACCGCGATGCCCGTGAGCTGTTCCGGACGCAGCAGCGGCGCGCCCTTTTCGTCCACGAGAAGGCGCGAGAAGAAGTCGCTGTGCATCAGGTCGCCGACCGTCCTCTTCGCCTCCTCGTCGTCCGGAAGCTGGTGGCGGCGATGATCGATGACCTCGACCACGTCGTTCAGAATCTTGTCGCTCATCGGGAACGGGATTTCGATTCCGCGGCGCTTGAACTGGTACCAGATCACGCGCATCACGTCGCCCTCGACGGCCGTGCGGTCGTGGTAGCGATTCGTCCAGAAGCGCAGGGCGTAGTTGATGCCGAAATCCTTGTACTCCACGAGAAACGCCGACGGGGCCGGCTCACGCAGGACCTCCGGCACGGCCCTGGCCGCGTCGATCAGCGCGGCAATCACATCGCCCGGGGCGTCGGAGTAGCTCGCGCCGACGGGAATCTTGTGGCGGCGAAGCGGCGTGGGCCGGGACATGTTATGGATCGTCGCGGAGGAAACGGTGCTGTTCGGCACGATCATGATATGCCCGGCGATCGTGCGCAGGCGCGTCTCGCGCCAGTTGGTCTGGATCACCTCGCCCTCGAGGTCCCCGATCGCGACCCAGTCGCCGGGAACCACCGAGCGGACGATGTGAAGGGACATCCCCGCGAGCAGGTTGCCGAGGACGCCCTGCAGGGCGAAACCGACGACGGCAGTCAGCAGCGCGCTGGCGCCGAGAAGCGGCGCGATGTTGATTCCGAAGTACAGGTGCAGGACCGCGAGGAGCGCAGCCAGGATCAGCAGAGCCCGGATGATGTTCAACAAAAGGTCGGGAACCGGAAACGGTTTCTTCAGCATGCGGCTGACGATGACCGCGAGGCCTTCCACGAACGCGATCAGCAGGACGAACTCCCAGAAGCGAAGCCAGGCAAATACGTGAGGCTCATACTCGGCGGAGGCCGGCGGAAGATTGAAACGGATGGAAACGTCCAGAGCCACGAAGGTCAGCACGATCACAACCAGCGAGCGCGACATGCGGCCGAAGACGTGGCGGAGGCATCCCCCGGGGCCGAGCGCAAGGACGTCCTCGTCGCGGCAGCGGCGGCGCAGGGGCCAGGTGATCGCGCTGGCAAGCAGGTAGACGGCGGCAAAGACGACGATCTCAACAGCCAGAGGAAGAATCGGGTTCACAGGGCAATCTCCATTCCGTCACGCCCCAGTTTGGCGTCGGGCATTTCCTGGACCAGCTCGCTTTCGATCATCTCCAGGCGGTTGTCGGTGTTCTGCGGAGCATGGTGCGTGACCACGAGCAGTCGCGCGCGGGCTTCGCGGGCAATCCCGACGCAGTCCTCCCACGCGCTGTGTCCCCAGCCCGTGAACTGGGGGTACTGCGCCCGGGTGTACTGACCGTCGAGAACCAGCAATCCCGGGGGACCCGGCTCGCGGCAAAGCTGGATGAACATCTGCTTCTCGGCCGGCGTGGATTGCCCCCACTCGAAATCCGTCGCGAACACGAACGACTTGCCCGTCGAGCGCTCGTCAATCCGGTACGCGGTACAGCCGCCGGGATGGCGGACCGAGCACCAGCGAATCTCCAGATTCTGAAAGGCGTACGGGCGCACCGACAGTTCGGTCGGCCAGTCGATGAACTCAAACGACGACTGCAGATCCTCCATCTGCACCGGCCAGAACGGCTGGGCCATGATCTGCGGCAGCACATCCCGCGCGGACTGGTTGTTCCGCCGGACGGATCCGACCCGGAACTTGACGCCGCCGCGGTACAGGAGCGAAAGCGACGGAAGGCCCATGATGTGGTCGAGGTGATAATGAGTGACGAGGAGCAGAATGGACGGCGGCACCTTCCCGGCCTCGATACGCCGGCCCAACTGGCGGATGCCCGTGCCGGCGTCGATGATCACCCGCTCGCCGGCGTCGCCCTCCACGAGGACGGACGTCGTCTCGCCGCCGTACTTCATGTAGTCAGCTTGGGCAATGCAACTCGTTCCGCGAACGCCGCCGAGGATGATCTTCATGTTCTTGCTTCAGCCTTCTGAATTCGGCCGTATTGCGCACGCCTTTCGCGAACGTGAAAGCCGATTTGCTTCTTCTGCACCGGCTCGGGCTCAGCCATCAGCTCCCGGATCGCCTCAAACACGATCCGGAACTGTTTGTCGTACTTCTTCTCCAAATCGGCGATTTTCCGTTCGAGGTCGATGTGGGAGGACAACATCTTCCGTAAGGCAACAAACGCACGCATGATCTCGATGTTCACCCGGATAGCGCGTTCGCTGTTCAGCACACTTGAAAGCATGGCAACGCCCTGCTCCGTGAAAGCGTAGGGTCGAGCCCGCCGCATCCCGCCCCAACTTGAAGTCACAATTTGTGACTTCAAGATTGCAAACTCTTGCGGCGCAATATGAAACATAAAATCCAAGGGGAATCTGGCCGTATTGCGTTTTACGGCTTGATTGAGAGTTCTGACGGGCACTCCATAGAGAAACGCCAAGTCTGTACTCAGCATCACTTTCTGACCCCGCAACAGAAAAATACGTTGTTCGATTCGTTCCAAAGGAACGATTTTGGATTCCATGTTCACCCGCGCCTCACTTCTCCGTCAAACTCCACACACCATCCCATTTCCGGGACGGGTCGCTCAACAGCAATTTGCATTTCGCCGCATACGTCCGGCTGGGCGGATCGTCGGGGTATTTCTCGAACAGCTTCAGGGCTTCGCTCCAGTTCGCCTCCGTGCAGAGTTTCAGCCCGCGTTCATAATCGGGGATGAAAGCCGGCAGGGGCTCGCCCGTGAAGCCCATGATCTCGTAGACGCGCACCGGCTTCTCGCGGCCGACGACGCGGAGCTGTCCGAGTTCGCGCCCGACAAACTGCCCCTCGGTCTTCGACCAAGTCTCCTCGGAAATCATCGCGTAGGTGCCGAACGCCTTGTTCGCACCCTCCAGCCGCGACGCGAGATTGGCGGCGTCGCCGAGCACGGTGTAGTTGAAGCGATCGCGCGAGCCCATATTGCCGACGGTGACCTCGCCGGTGTTCATGCCGATCCGGGCCTTGATCGTGACGCCCGTCCTCTGCTTGTACACCTCGCGCTTTTCCGCAAGCCGCCGCTGGCATCGCAGCACGGTGCGGCAAGCGCGGATGGCGTGGTCCGGCTGGTCCAATGGCGCATTCCAATACGCGACAATCGCGTCGCCGATGTACTTGTCGAGATACCCGCCCTCCTCGAGAATGATGTCCGTCATGTCGGTGAGGTACTCGTTCAGCAGGGACGTCAACGTCTGCGGGTCCAGCTTCTCGGAGAAGGACGAGAACTTCTCGATGTCCGAGAAAAACAGCGTCAGCTCCCGTTTCTCCCCGCCGAGCTGGAGGCGGGACGGATCGTCAATGATCTGGTCGATGACCGCCGGGCCGAGGTAGTGCTTGAATGCCGACTTGATGAACGCCTTCTGCCGTCCCTCCGTCGCGTAGTTCACCACCACGCCGCCGATCAACGCGAGAAGCGTCGCCGTTTCGCCAACGGCCACCTGCCACCAGAACCCCTTCGCGTACGCCGCGAAACCGAGTGCCACCGGGATCGGCAGGCAGACGGCAAACGCGATCACGCTCTGCCAAGCCTTGCGCGTGATCGTGACGAGAATGCCGCTGAACAGGCCGAGCAGGATCGTCGAGAGAAGCACGATGTTTCTCGGCGCGTCGCGTAGAAAAAGATGCGAGAGAAGATTGTCCAGCGCCGTCGCGTGAATTTCGACACCCGGCAGGACGCGGCTGATGGGCGTCGGCCGCAGATCCAGCAACCCCTCCGCGCTGCTGCCGAAGAACACGTACGCATCCTTGAAGACCGACGGATCGACCGGCGGCGTGCCGCCTTCCTGAATGCGGAGCTCGGACTGGATGATCGCCGCAGCGCTGTAGGCCTCGTGCATGCCGCGGCGGCCGCGGAAGTACAGGATGGAACGCCCGGAGTCGTCGATCGGCGTGCGCTTCTCTCCAATGTGAAGCCATCCCGGCTCGATCTTCAGTTCCTCGCCCTTGTTTGCCGCAAGGTACGCGGCGAGGCTGAGCGCGGGAACGGGCTTGCCGTCGAACACCTGGAAGAGCTGGGCGCGGCGGCAGACGCCGTCATCGTCCGGCAAGCCGCTCACGTCGCCCAGCCATGCGGCGTTCGTCGCGACTTCCGGGATCGGGAAGCTGGCGCGCGGCGCGTACACGCGCCGGCCCTTCACGGTCTTCATCCATTCATCCAGGCCTGCGATGTTCAGCCCGCTCGCAGGAATCTCCGGCGGCCAGTTGGTCACCTCGCCGGACTTCGTCCCGAGAAAGAGCGCGCCGACGGACGACCCGACGCTCTGAAATGCGCTGCCAAGCGCCTCGTCATCCGTGACTCCATAGACCGACGGCTCGGTGAATACCCAGTCGAACGCGACCGCCCTGGCGCCGCCGCGCTGACAGAAGCTGAAGAGGGGCCCGTAGACTTCGCGCGGCCAGGGCCACGACCAGCGGTTCTCGGTCTTGCCCCAGTCGAGGCTGTTCTGGTCGAGCAGGATGACCTTGATCTGTTCGGACGGCGGCGTCACGCGCGCGAACACGCGGACGCGCCAGCGCCAGAGCATGTTTTCAGGCTGATTCAGCCAGCCGGCATGCCAGCAACCGGCCGCGACGGCCGCGGCGGCAAGGCCGACGAGGAAACCGTGAAGGAGCTTCTTTAGCATAATGACCAATGACCAAGCCCCAATGACCAATGGTCATTGGCCATTAGGACATTGGTCATTCCAATCAGACTCCGCCCATCATTTCCTTGAAGCGATTGACGCGGACAGAGGGCTCCGCCGCCGCGGAGGCGCCACCGATCTGTTTCTGAATCTCGGCGATGCGGACGGACGGCTCCGGATGCGTGTGCCCGAAGCCGGGGCCGTTCGGGACCCAGCGCTTCTGCATTTCCTGGAGCATCCCGACGAGGGCCGCAGGGTTATAGCCGCACGCGGTCATGATACTCACGGCGCTCTTGTCGGCCTGGAACTCGGTCGTGCGTGCGTAGCCGGAGTTCATCATCGTGCCGGTGATGTCCGTGATACTTCCTTCGAACGCCTGGGTCACCTGCGCGAGTTCCGACCCCCCGAGGTTCTTTCCGGCCTCCAGCGCGAGGGTCGTCAGGGCGGACGTCAGCCGGCCCTTCCGGATCGCGCGCAACCCGTGCTGATTCTCGACATGCCCGATCTCGTGCGCGAGAACCGCGGCCAGCTCATCCTCGTTCTTGCACAGGCGAATCATGCCGCGCGAAATCATCACGAGCCCGCCGGGCGCGGAAAACGCGTTGATCTCGTCCGTGTCGAGCAGGACGAAATGATAGCCGCCGAACGTCTCGGGCTTCGTGCCGAACTGGGACAGGGTCTGGCCCAGCACGTTCAGATAATCGTTCGCCTTCTTGTTGTCATACGGCTTGTACGTGACAAGAACCGTCGCCGCGACGGACCGGCCGATGTAGTACTCCTGTTCCGGGGTGATATCCTGGAATGTCTTCTCGACCGCCTGCGCGCTCTTGTTGATCGACTCCGCCTGTTCCGGCGTGATCACGCCCGCCGCCTGCCCCGCGCTCGCCACGACTCCCGCCACCGACGCGCAGCCGACGAGGGAAACGACCGCCAGGGACAGGAAGGCGAACAGAGCCAGGAACTTGAAACTTGAAACTTGAAACTTGAGACTCGTCATGGCGCACCTCCTTCGGAGGACTTCACGCCGCCGTCCTTGAGAAACTCTTTCATCTCCTGCGGAGACACCTTGAACTTCTCCATGCGGTCAACCCAGGTGAAATCGACGTTCTTGTTCTTGGACTTGAAGTCGGCTTCGACGTCCGAGTTGAACCCCTTGCTCGCCAGCGCAAGTTCGTCGCCCGAGGCGCCCGTCTGTACATCCTGAGAACCGGACGACATCACGATCTTCTTCTTGGTGAGAGCGGAGCTGTGGACCCAGCCGCTCTGCCCGCCGGGGCCGGTCACGTTCATCCAGTCGTTGCGCGTTTCCAGGACCTGGACCCGGTCGCCGTAACTGAGCGGCGCCACGACCTTGCCCAGGAACGACGGCGTCGCGCGAATCTGCCCGTTCTTGACCTGCACGCTCATCGCGGCCGACGCATCCCCGAATGCCGTTGCGGCGCCCGCCAGGAACCCCGCCACCAGCCAGAGTCTCAAGAGTGATCTCATCGATTCCTCCATGAAGAATTCATTAGCTTGGACGGCCGGAAAACTATCTCATTCAACCGGAAAAATCAAACGCGGGATGATACGCGCAGTAACCGCGCCCACGAGGGCATGGCCGGGTGAGCTCCACCGGCTTGCGCCGGCGGCCACGGACAACTTACAGCCCGTCGCGGATGCGGGATTTCATGAGCGCGACTTTCAACTGGTCGCCGTATGGAGCCAGCGGGCCGTCGCAGACCGACATCGCACGCTCGCGCTCTCCCCGCGCGAGCAGGGACTCGCAGAGGGCAAGGCCGGTTTCCACCAGGTCGTTCGCTTCCCGGTTCCGCGCGAGAGACTGCTGAAAAGCCTTCTCCAGATGAGTCACGGATTCTGTATACAACCCCAGATCGTATTCCAGCAGTCCGCGCCAGCGGAGCAGGTCAACATCCTCCCCGTCCCGATGCCGATCCGCCAGGTTCCTGATCGCGGCCAGCAGTTCCCGCGCCTCGCCGGCTTCAAGGAAGTTCCTGCCCGCCATGTAGTCCTCAAAAGCGAACCGGCAGAGCGTCCTGCGCAACGCCCACGCCCAGTGCTCATCTCTCAGATACCTTCTTGTCCATTCGCCGCCCACCGCCGCATGCCGCTTCGGGGCGGACACGATTTCGGCCGCTCGCGATGCGGGATCGTCCGGACAACGGCGCGCCCATTCCCCCGCCCACGCGTGGCCGGCGCGATCGAACAGGCTATGCCGTTCCGACGCGAACGCGACAGTCTGCTGCACATCCCCGGCCGACGCGCGACGAGCGGACAGGTAGTTCTGAACCCACAAGCGGGCGTTCGCCGGCGAACGGGTCCTGCAATCCAGCCACCGGATGCCCCCGGCTTCGGTGCCGACAAAGAACCCGCGCGGCGCCGCATATTCCAGCACCGGGAAAAAGTCCGAGTGAATTGCGCCCAGCCAGTTCACGTGCGACGGGCGCGACGCATGGTCCGCCATCTGGAACCCGAGGATCGGCAGCAGCGAGGAAAGTCCGATCGTCGAGAGATCCTTCCGTACGCCCTCCTGCTTCACGCGCGTTTCCATCCGGTCGAAGTCCGGCCCGTACGGCTGGCGCGATCCCACAAGCACCGTGTCGGAGAACGACGGATTCCAGAGCGTGTAGCACGGGAAAACGCCGGTGAACGTCTCGAGGATCATGTAGAACGTGACATCCTCCAACTCATAGCCCTGAACCCACTGAACGAACAACCCGCCCGGCGCGAGGCGGCGGCAGCAGCTTTCAAAGTACTCGCGCGAGAACACGCCCGCCACGCCGGCGATCCATGGATTCGTCGGCTCGCTGATAATCACATCGTATTCCCCGTCCGCGATCTGCAGAAACGTCTTCGCGTCCTCCCAGTACACCCGGACGCGCGAGTCCTCCCAGTAGCGGCCGTTCACCGCGTCAAACAGGCGGCTTGCGTCAATCACGTCGCGCGAAATTTCCACCACATCCACTTGCTTGACGCCCTCATAAGCCAGGACGGAACCGATCGTCGCGCCGCTGCCGACACCGACAATCAGCACCCGCTCGGGCCGCGGGTGAAGCATCATCGGCAGATGTCCCAACATCTTCTGGTTGGGCATATCGGGGCCGGTCGAGGCATCGGTCTTGCCGTTGATGACGAGGATGCGCTGGGCATTGGGCGGGGGCAGATCCTGGACCGCGATCGTGGCGTCGATTCCGTCGCGGTAGAACAGCGTCTTCCGGCTGGAGAGTTCCGCGCGCAGCTTTTCAAAGGTCGGAATCCGCTGGCGGGTGCGATAGGTCCCGGCCGTCAGCACAAGCCGGTCCCAAGGGCCCATCACGACAGCGTACCAGGCGCACACCGCCACGGTGGCAACCACCGCCACGGCCAGACCGCGCCGCCGGAGTTCAAGCCGGGGTTCCGCGAAGAGGACCGCAATGCCGACCAGGCTGTTCAGCGCCACCGCCAGTTCCAGGGTGCCCTTGATGCCCAGGAACGGCAGGCCGATAAAGCCGGCGGCCACGGAACCCAGGAGGGTGCCGGCGGTGTTGATCGCGTACGCGTCGCCGATGCGGCGGCCGACGCGGCGGATTTCGGGAACGAGCAGCTTGATCGCCGCCGGGAACGTGATGCCCTGCAGAATCGTCGGCACGATCATCACCAGCGCGCACATGAAAAACGTGCAGAACTGATACAGCCCGAACGTGGCCGGCTCGCGATTCAGCGAAGCGGCGATCTGATTGAACCAGAACGGCAGCTTCACGTAGAAGGGCAGCATCAGCAGGACAGTCAACCCGACGGCCGTCTCGCTGAGGCCGAAGATCAACGCGTAGCCCGTCGTCCGTTTCCGGAACGAGAGGAGGAAACTGCCCACGGCCAGCCCGAGTATGAACGCGGCCAGCATCAGCGAGAACGAGTACGTGGACGAACCAAGAACGAGCGTCAGGAGCCGGATCCAGCCCACCTCGTACATCATGGACACCGCGCCGGAGACGCCGACGGCAGCCAGGACAAGCCCCGTGGCCCACGCGGGAAGAGTTCCGGCCTCCTCCGGCTCCGGAGCTTCGGCCGCGTCCGCGACAACCGATTTTTCCCGCGAAAGGACGAGCAGGGACACGAAGCCCGCGAGGATGTTCAGGATCGCGCCCGCGACCATCGAGAACTGCAGCCCGAAATGCGCGATAAGGTAGAAACCGGCCAGCAGACAGCCTGCCACCGCGCCGAGGCTGTTCAGGAAGTACAGAAGGGACACGCGGGGTCCAACGACCTTCAACGTCCGCATCATGTACCGCCCCATCGCCGGCAGGGTTCCCCCCATCAGGAACGTGGGAAGCAGGACGCTCAGCACGCAGGCGGCGATTTTTGCCGAAATCAATCCACCGGCCGACAATTCGCTCGCCCGCGCAACCGCGATAAACACGTCGCGACCGACGGAAAAGATGTGATCGAAGAGCAGGGCGTACACACCGATGCCGAACTCCAGGAACGCGTACATTCTGAGCGGATTGGTCACCCGGTCGGCCCACGCGCCGAGCACCCGGCTCCCGAGCGCAAGCCCGCCCATGAACGTGGCCAGCACGATCACCTGCGCGAGGCCGGTGCTGCCGACGTACAGGGAAAGGTATTTCGCCCAGAGGACTTCGTAGATCAGACCGGCGACGCCCGATACGAAGAAACAGAAATACAGCGCGGCCCTTCCAACGCCGGAAACTTCTTTCGCCGGGGTCATGGTCATGGGGTCAGCGGCTCCGTGAACGGATGACGCGCATACGCTCGCGAATCAAGGTCCGGTTTCTTTGGGCGCCGCGGCCTTTCCGCCCTCGACCTCTTTCTTGATCTCCTCAAACAGCGCCCGGGTCCGAACCAGCGACTCCTGGTCTCCCGCCTGTTCGCCGGAGGCGAGCGCCGCCTCGACCATCTTCAAGGCCGCGAGTTCGTCGCCCTGCGCGTAGAGGCTGCGGGCGGACCGGTAAAAACGATCCACCGACGGAACGAGGATGTTGGAGTTCAAGTACGCCTGGCCCGCGGCGCCGAGCGAGAGGGCCATGTCGCGATATTTACCCGCGCGCCTGTAGCAATCCGCCTGCCGGTCGTATTCCTGCGCCGCGCGCGCCGGATCATTTTCGAGCAGGGCGATCCGCCCGGCCACACCCGCCGCCTCGGCCTTCAGCGTCAAATCCTCCGTGGCCTGCAGTTCCTTCTGGGCCTTTGCGAATTCCGCCTTCGACAGGGGAATATCGTTCCGATCGCAGGCGATCTGGGTCCTGAGCAGCGCCACCTGCAGCGGGTACGTGCCGCCATCCCCCGGCTTCAGCGAGGCGAGGACCTGGTCCGCCAGCGCGATCGCCTCGTCCGCGTTGCCCTGGAGGCGCGCGGCCTTGGCGTCGAGCAGAAGCACCATGGTCACCGGCCGCTTCAGCCGCTCATACTCGCGCTTGGCTTCCCTCAGGAAACTGCGCGCGCTGCCGTACTCGCCGATGTCGATCAGGCACGCCGCCAGATTGTAGGCGTTGTTTCCGATCTCGACCGGATCGTCCTGGACGCGCGCCATGTTGAGGGAACGCGCATACAGCCGCGCCGCCTGGGATGCCGAGCCTTTCTCGAAGGCCGCGCGCGCCGCCGTCGTCACCCGCGAAAGCTCGGTCTTTTCAGGACTCGGCGGCGGGGGCGTGGAACAGCCGGCCGAAAACGCGGCGATAAGAAGGCTCGCAAGAACGGCTTTGGATTTCGGACTTTGGACTTTGGACTTGCTCATCATCTGCCTCCCACTTCCTTGGTTGGAATCAACGTCGTCGCGGCGGGCTGTTCGACATTCCCGCGCACCAGCCAGCTCTTCTGAATCGCGGTGATCAGCTTCTCGGTCTCGCGCATCGTTTCCCGGGTCTGAAGCACAACCCCGGGCATGTCCTTCATCTCGTCCTTCACGATACCCGCGGAGTCCTCCAGATCGCTCACGATCTCCTTCACCTCGGCCAGCGAGGACTGGATGCTGGCCATGATGTCGTCCAACTGCTCCGCCATCTTCGGATCGCGCAGGACCCGCCCGGCCATCCCCTCGCCCTTCTCGAGCCCTTCCGTGATCTTGTTCAGGTGAGAGAGGAGCTGCTGCAGATTGCCCTCCGGCCGGCGCAGGTCCGCGGCGAGGTTCGTATACTCCTCCACGGCCTTCCGCAGCTGCTCGATGGCGGGCAGGGTCGCGTCGCGGAACTGCTGGACGAGGTTTTGAACCGTCTCCATGATCTCCACGTCCTTGAGACAGATCAGCGGCTGGTCGTCCGGCCTCTCCGCGCCGGATCCCTTCGTGATCTCAATATAGGCATCCCCGGCCACGCCGAATTTCTTGCGGACAATCGCCTGGGAGTCGGTACGCACAAAGCGGATGAAATTGCCGCGGACGCTGATCCGGCCCGCCATGCTTCCGTCATCGGCCACGGTGATTTCATCGACGGAACCGACGCGCGTCCCCAGGATATACACCTCCGACCCTTTCTGCAGATCGAGCGAGCCTTCCGGAGGGAAGACGATGTTCAGCTCGTGCACCGCCTCGAACCAGCGCTGGGCATGACCAGCCACGACGACGCCGACAATCAACA
>CALMZY010000180.1 GCA_937870865.1 uncultured Lentisphaerota bacterium
ACTGAAATCCGTTCACTCACAATTCCATCCACGCGCATGATCAGAAACCCATACAGACCCCTGGAAAAGAAACTGGGATATCGTTTCAGCCGCCGGCGGCACCTGGAAACCGCGCTGACCCACCGATCCTTCCGTTTTGAGTCGTCCGACGTCGCGTCGGACAACCAGCGCCTGGAGTTCCTGGGCGACGCGGCCCTCGGCCTGTTGAGCGGCGCCTACCTGTTCGAGAAGTTCCCCGACTTTCAGGAAGGCGACTTGACCCGCGTCCGCAGCCAGTTGACCAACACGAAAACCCTCGCGCGGATCGCCGCATCGATCGACCTCGGCCAATACCTGCGCCTGGGCCGCGGCGAACAGCAATCGGGCGGCCAGCACCGGAGCTCGAACCTGAGCGACTGCCTGGAAGCGGTCATCGGCGGCGCGTTCGTCGACGGCGGGCTTCGGGCCGTGAAGAAGATCTTTCAGAAGCTGTTCGCCCCCGAGATCGAGGCCGCCGTCAAGGACATCTGGGGCGAAAACCCGAAGGGCGCGCTTCAGGAAATGTCACAGCGGCGCTGGAAAGCGAGCCCCCGCTATCGCACCGTCAAAGAGGAAGGGCCCGCCCACGAGAGAGTGTTCACCGTGGAGGCACTGATCAACGGGCAGGTTGTCGGAACAGGACTTGGGCCCAACAAGCGCGAGGCGGAAATGGATGCGGCACGGCAGGCCATGCTGGGCATGGGGAAGTAGTTGTCAGTTGTCAGTTGTCCGCTGTCCGTTGTCGCTTGGCGCTGCGGCTTGCTTCATCCAGTACGTGTCGTTCCTGCCGGTTCAGACTGTGAATGCCCTCGCGCGCAATCTTCTCAAGGACGCGGTCCACTTCGGCATCCCGTGCAGGCCTTTCGCGGCGCCAGTTTCTCCACGTTCGTCCGGCGCCCCCTAATCCGCGGAAAAGCACAAGGGCATACACATAGCCGGCCACACCGCCCGCCAGGTGCGCGGCGTAGGCGATCCCATGCAGGGGCGTGCCCAGAAGAAACGCCAACTCGGCGATGCCCAGCACAACCGCAAGCATCCAAGCTTTCATGGTCACGGGCAAAACAAACAGGACAAGCAACGTCACGGGCCGGTGAGGAAAAAGCGCGGCGAAGGCGCCAATCACGCCGAAGAGGGCTCCGGAGGCGCCGATGCATACCGCCCACGGCGTGTCGCTGATGAACATCCAGCCGATCCCGCCCAGGATGCCGCTCACGAAATACAGAATCAGGAAATGACGAGACCCGATTGCGCGCTCCGTCTCCGGGCCCATGAAATAGAGCCCGAGCATATTGAGGAAGATGTGCATCGGGCTTCCGTGAACAAAGAGATATGTGACCAACTGCCACACGAACCCGCTCTTCAACCCCGGGATGCTAAGGCCGAACAGTCGGGTGAAGGCACCCCGTGCAATGCCATCAATGAACAGCTGGACGAGGTAGACCGCGACCGTCGCGACGATCAGAGATCGCACCGCCGGGGTCAATCGTGCTGTCTGCCATCCACCCTGCTCGAAATCGCTGTTCATCGGCCTTTTTTGGACTACGTTCGCTTTGACATCCCTGCCCGGTTCACCTATTTTATCGCGGCAGTTCCAGTATTTCCTGAAGGTCTGAATCGTGGGGGGCGGTAGCTCAGTTGGTAGAGCACGAGCCTTTTAAGCTTGTGGTCCCGGGTTCGAACCCCGGCCGCCTCACCAACCTTCGCCGGGAGCCCGCAAACACACCTGCCCGTCCGGTCAAATCCGGGTTCCGGCGGGGATTACGGTGTTCTTCGGAATGACGATGATCCCGTCTTTAACCGTGTAGAGCGTCGTCTCGGTGTTATCCGGCTTCCCGTCCGGCGTGATGTACGCCCCATCGCCGATCCGGGCATTCTTGTCGATAATGGCATTCTTGATGTAGCACTCGCGCCCCACGCCAATCCGCGGCACGCCCTTGGCCGGGTTCTCGTACTCGTAGAAGTCCGCGCCCATCATGACCGAATGCTCCATCACGCTCCCTTCGCCCACAACAGCGCGAATACCGACGATCGAGTGCAGGATACGGTGACCGGAAATGATGCACCCTTCGGACAACAGGCAGCGGTTCAAGTCGCAACAATTGATCTTCGACGGCGGCAAGTACCTCATGTGCGTATGGATCGGGGCCTGGGCGTCGTAGAAATTAAAGTCCGGCAGGACATCTGTCAGCGCCAGGTTGGCTTCCCAGAACGACCGGATGGTTCCGATGTCCTTCCAGTACCCCTCGAAGATGTAGCTGAAGACCTTGAACTGGTCGATGGATGCCGGGATGATGTGTTTCCCAAAATCCCGTTTGTCGTTGTCCAGCAGCTTCCGCAGCACCTTCGTGTTGAAGATGTAGATACCCATGCTGGCGAGATACCGCTCCTCCTTGTACATGGGGGCGCGCAGTTCATCCAGCGTGGGCGTGTTGCCGGGCTTTTCCACGAAGCGCGTGATCTTCTTGGTATCGTCCACCTGCATGATGCCGAGGCTGCCGGCCTCATGGCGCTCCACCGGCTTGGTCGTGATCGTCACATCCGCGCCCGTGGCCACGTGCTGCTGGATCACGTCGGCGATGTTCATGCGGTACAACTGATCGCCGGAGAGGACCACGATCAGCTCCGGATCCTCGTCCATGAAGTAGCGGAAATTCTGCCGAACCGCGTCGGCCGTTCCCTGGAACCACGACTCCGAAACCATCGTCTGCATGGCGGCCAGGATCTGCACATACCCCTGCGAAAACTGGTCGAAGCGGTACGTGCTCTGAACGTGCCTGTGCAGGGAAACGCTGTTGAACTGCGTGAGCAGGAAGATCTTGCGGATCCCGCTGTTGATGCAGTTGCTGATCGGAATATCGACCAGGCGATACTTGCCCGCGATCGGCACGGCGGGCTTTGCCCGGTCGCGGGTCAACGGCAGCAGCCGCTGCCCCTGTCCACCGCCCATGATTACGCTAACGACTTTCATAATAGAAAGGTCCTTCGAAGTGTTCCCGTAGCCGCGTCCATAAGCTAGGCCCAGAACGTGAAGCAGGCAATCACAAAATGCCTGTTTGAGCCGTCCACGACGCACGGATCGGACCCACCGCGAGCTTGCGGGAGACGCACCCGATCCGCTACAGTCCGTCAGCAGCTCAACTTGGGAGACAAACGCATGAAACTCGGCATTATCGGCGGCAGCGGCCTCTACGAGATGAAGGGCTTGAAGGATATTCAGGCCATCCACGTGGACACCCCTTTCGGACCGCCCTCCGACGCTTACTTTCATGCCCGGCTCGGAAGCACGGAGGTGTACTTCCTGTCCCGCCACGGCCGCGGCCACCGGAAGCTGCCTTCCGAGATCAACCACCGGGCCAACATTCTCGGGTTCAAGCTCCTCGGCGTGGAACGCGTCGTCGGGTTCAGCGCCGTCGGCAGCTTGAGGGCGGAACTGCGGCCCCGCGACATCGTGATTCCCGACCAGTTTTTCGACCGCACCAAGAAATCGATCGAGCATACCTTCTTTGGGAACGGGATCGTTGCGCACGTGCCCTTCGGGGAGCCGGTCTGCCCCGAGCTGAGGGATCTGCTGCACTCCATCACCCGCGGATTAATTGCCCGTAAGAAGATGTTCTCGGGCCTCAAGGTCCAAAACGGCGCGACCTATGTGAACATGGAAGGGCCGGCCTTCTCCACGAAAGCCGAGTCCAACGTCTACCGGAAGCTTGGGTTCGACGTCATCGGAATGACGAGCCTCCCGGAGGCCAAGCTGTGCCGCGAGGCCGAAATCTGCTACGCCAATTTCTCGATGGTCACGGACTACGATTGCTGGCACGAATCGGAGGAGACCGTCAGCATCGAGATGATCCTCGAGAACCTGAAGGCCAACGTGACCATCGCGTACGATGCACTGGCCGAGCTGATCAAGGCCATCAAACCCGCCAAGGCCTGCTCGTGCGGCAACGCACTCTGCAACGCAATCGTCACCGCGCCCGACGCGATCCCCGAGGCCGCCAAGGCCGCCATCGAGCCGATCGTCCGCAAGTACGTGAAGTGCGAGCACGCGCAAGCCTGCTCGAAGCCGGGGAAGATTCTTTCGTAGAGCGGACCGGCAACACGGCAAGCGCGCGACGAAGCCGCCCTGTAAAGCGAAGCGGCGGTTCCCCGAAGAGAACCGCCGATTCAAATCAACAGACGGAAGCCTTACAGCGCCGTGGTGGACGATGAGGTCGTCGATATCGTGCCGGAATTACCCGCCGAAATGCCGTCCACTTCACTGACCTTGCCGGCCTGCTCGACCCATGTCCCCTGGAGGCGGTACTGGGAATTCGCTTCCGTAATCGTGTAGGTCACAGTTTCCGTTTCGGTGCGCGTGTCGGTCCGGTTATCCGTGATGCTCACGTTGTGGGCCGTCACCGTTCCGTCGGGCGTTGTGGTTGTCGTCTCAACGCTCCGGTAGATTTCGTCACCGGCGCCATTATACGCAATAACGGTAACGACTGTCTCGATCTCGGTTCCCGTCGATCCAACCGTTATGTTCGTTGTCCACGTTTCGTTGGCCGTCCGCGTGTCGGTTGAGGTGTCTGTCTCCGTTGTCCCCTTGATATCCGTCACCGCCACGGCGTGAATGATACCGGCAAAGGTGATATCCTTGGCGGACACGTTGTCATGGCCCGAGAAATTGATCTGGGCCTGGGCCAACTGTGCGCCGCTGGGATAGGAACCGCTTGAGGAAGAACTGACCGACCCCGGCGCACCGATCGTCCCGCGATACGTCGAACCCTGGTTGTCATGCACTTCCACGGAGTTGCCCGCCTGCTGGATGGTCAGGCTGACGATATTGCCCGCCGACGTGTTCTTCACCAAACGTCCGCCCTCGGTCGAGTGGTAGTAGCCGGAGAAATTGATGCTGACACCCGCGCCTTCCGAGGTGTTGAAGCCCGCGTCGTTCGTCGACCAATCGCACCCGGTGATCAAGGCCGTCACAACAAGCGAGGAGGCAAGCAAGGACAAGAATAACACTCTCTTCATTCCCGATCTCCTTTGTAGTTCCGTGTTTCTCTCTTTTTCAGAGCCTTTTTGTCAAGCCACAAGCCGATCAAGTGCGCCTAATCCCCTCTCCCGCGCCGCGCCCTCGCGGGCGCGGCCACGCCTCTGTCTCGCTACTGCGTGCTGAGCACCCAGATGCGGTAGTACCTCAGAGGATCCCCACTCCAATCCGAGTACGTCTCGACCACGCCGGAAGCGACGACATCGGCCAGGTCATACCACGGCCCGAACAAGAGATCGTATGAGTACTGGAGCCGATAGGTCACACCGGGCGCCGCCGGCCAGGTGATCATTCGCGGCATGCCGGTGATGTCGGTGAACACAACATCTTCCAGGTTCGTC
>CALMZY010000181.1 GCA_937870865.1 uncultured Lentisphaerota bacterium
GTTCCACGAGACCGGATGACCGACACGTATCCGCCAGTTCTTCGAGGGTCGCGCTTTCGGGAAAGGCGACGTTGTCCTGCCGCAGAAGGCCGAGGTAGTAGAGGCGTTGTTCGCGCGGGTCAGCGCGGAAGAGCCGGTCCGGCTCTCGCAAGTCACGGTACAAGGCCTGCGGATGGCCCATCGCGGCGGCGGTGACCTTGTAGAAGTCGAAATAGGGGATGCGGTATTTCGCGCCGAGGAAATAGTGGGTGAGGTTGGAATGGACCTCCCGCTTGTGAATCAGCAGGAACGCGTTCGCGATTCCCAGCGCGATCAACAGGCCGAGGATGGACAGTCGGACGCGCGCTGCGCGGGGGTTCATGAGAACCATCGCGGCGATGGCGGCGGTCAGCGCGGCGCAGAACAGCCGAGATTCAGTCGAAGTGAAAAGGTCCAACGCTCCGCTCCTGTCACTGGGCGCCGATGCTGAAACTGTTCGCGTTCACAGCGCCTTCGATGTTGAGCTTCTCCATCCGGTATTTCAGAATCCGGCGGGTTGTCCCCAGCAGTTCCGCGGCGCGTGTCTGGACGCCATCCGCCTGCCGGAGGGCGTTTTCGACCAGCTGGCGTTCGAACGCATTCACCGCGTCTTCCAGGGAGTGGGTCACGCTGCGCGGCATGGACATCGTGGATTGAGCCGTCCCGCGAATTTCGTCGGGCAGGTGTTCCGGCTGGATCAGTTCGCTGCGCCCGTGGAGCACCAGGACGCGCTCGACCAGGTTTCGAAGCTCGCGGACATTGCCGGGCCAGCGGTACCGACACAACCGGTCCATGGTTTCGGGGGCGAAGTCGACCGTATCAATGCTCAGGCTTTCCTTGAAGTAGCCCAGGAAATGCCGGGCCAGGAGCGGGATGTCTTCCGGCCGTTCGCGCAGCGGCGGCAGGCGGATGGGCACCACGTTCAGCCGGTAGAACAGGTCGTCGCGAAAGCGTTTTTCGCCGACTTCGATCCGCAGGTCGCGGGCCGTCGCGGTCACGATGCGCGCGTTGGTGCGGATGACCTGGGTTCCGCCCACGCGCATGTAGTCGCGTTCCTGGAGGACGCGCAGGAGTTTGACCTGGGTGGTCTGCGTCATCTCGCTGACCTCGTCGAAGAACAGCGTGCCGGACCCGGCGAGGTCGAAGCGGCCGAGCTTGCGTTTGTCCGCGTGGGTGAACGCGCCCTTTTCGTGGCCGAACAGCTCGCTTTCCATCAGCGATTCGGGGAGGGCGGCGCAGTGGACCGCGACGAAGGGCTCGTCGCGGCGTCCGCTCAGCGAGTGCAGCAGGCGCGCGACCAGTTCCTTGCCGGTTCCGCTCTCGCCGGTGATCAGCACGGTGGCGTCGGTATCGGCGGCCCGGCGGACCTGGTCGATGGCGTGAGCAAACGACAGCGACTCGCCGACGATCCCGTGGACGGGATATTCGCGGGAGATTTCGGTCTCGAGGATTTCGACGCGCCGGCGCAGGGAGCTGCTTTCCAGCGCGCGTGCGGCGAGGCGCAGGACGTCTTCCACGTCGAACGGCTTGGTGACGTAGTCGTAGGCGCCCGCGCGGATGGCCTCGACGACCGGGCGTACGGACGTGGAGGCGCTGACCATGATGACCGGAATATCGGGGTAGAGATTCTGGATCTCCTTCAGCAGCGAGAGCCCGTCGCGATCCGGCATGATGACGTCCAGCATGGCGAGATCGATCTTGTTGTTCGCCAGGATCTCCAGCGCCTCCGCCGCGTTGGAGGCCAGCGAGACGTTGAAATCTCGGGAGAAAATCGCCTTGAGGGATTCCCGGCTGCCCAGTTCGTCGTCCACGATCAGGATATGTTTCATGTTCGTTCCTCGCCCCGGGTACGAAGGGGTTTGTTTTTGTTGTGCGGGATTTCTCCAGGGGTGGATTCCGCCTTCTCCGGCGCGTGCTGGCCCGGGTTGGGCGAGGCGCCGAATGACTCCGCCTGCGACGGGGTGTCGGCGGATTCCGCCGCCTGCCGTTTGGCCGCCGGCAACACGATGGTGACGCACGTGCCTTTCTCGCTGGAATCGAGGCAGACGCGGCCGTTGTGGTCGATGACGGTGCGTTTGACGATCGGCAGGCCGAGGCCCATGCCGCGCGCTTTCGACGTGCAGAAGGGGGAAAACACCTTGTTTTTCATCTCGCTGGAAATGCCGCGGCCATTGTCCTGAACGGAGATGGCTACGCCCGCGGGTATCTCGCCGTCCCGGTACTCCTTGGCCGAGAGAACGATGCGGGGGCTGTCGTGATGTTCGAGCGCTTCCATCGCGTTCGTGATGATATGCCGGAAACATTCGGCGAGGGCCCGTTCGTCGCCCGACACGCGGGGCAGGCTCGCGGAAATGGACGTGTCCACCCAGATGCCGTTGCGCCGTTCGCCCTGCAGGGCCATGTCCAGGCCGCGCTGGATGGGCTGCCGTACATCGATCGGCTGAAACTCGGGCTTGCGCGGGTGCGCGAACTGGTTGATGTCGTCGATCATCTTGTTCAGGCGGTCCACCTCGCCGTTGACGATCTTGCTGAACTGATCGCGGAACTCGGCATCCTCGAATCGTTCGGGGAGGAGCTGGGCAAACGTCTTGATCGCGACGAGGGGGTTTCGCACCTCGTGCGACATGCTCGCCGCCAGTTCGGTCCAGAACTGGGTGCGCTCGAGCTGTTCCTCCTTTTCCTCCAGCATCCGTTCGACGGTAATGTCCTGGACAAGCCCCACGGCGCCCAGCCACAGCTTGTTCGTCGCGAGCCGGCGCGTCTGCACGGAAAGGGTGCGCTTGGTGCGCGTGTCGACCCATTCGGCCGGCTGTTCGGGGATGTCCTCCGAGAGGCCGCGGCGCAGGATGTCCGCGAGGCGGCTGCCCAGGACCTCGACGCGCTGGTTGAGGACCTTGTCCGCCGGGACCTCGAGAATCTGCTGGGCCGCGCTGTTGTACCAGCGCACGACGCCCTCCTCGTCGACGGCCACGATGCCGGTGGGGATGGAGTGGAGGAGGGTTTCCGCGAGCGTCTTCTGGACGGCGACTTCCTCGTACAGGAGGGAGTTCTCCAGCGTCGTGGAGACGTGCTCCGCCATGATCGTGAGGTTTTCGAGCTGGGGTTCGTCGAACGGGACGCCCGTGGAGCGATGGCCGGCGAAGAGCCAGCCGAGCAGGCGCTCGCGCGCCTGGAGCGGGATGATCACCTCGGCGCCGAGCGCGTCGAGGGTGCGGCCCAGCATGAGGCGCGCGGTGGCGTCGCGAATGTGTTCCAGGTTGGCATGGCAGACGAGGTGGGCGTGGAGCGTGAGCCAGCGGACGAGCGGGTCGCGCTCCTCGAACTCCAGGGTCTTGGTGTCCTCGAGGCACCGAAGGCCGGCGCGCAGTTTGTAGGAGCCGCTGTCGCGGACCCGGCAGAAGATCCCCGCCCGCGCGACCTTGATCGACGCGGCGACGTCTTCGACGAGGCTTTCGAGCACGGCCCCCGCGTTGTCGAACCGGCGAAGGGCTCCGGGAAAATGCCGCGCCAGCAGCATCGGTTTCTCGCCGTTGTCCGGCGCGGGGGGGGGAGCGCGGAGCGCTTCGGCCGACTGTCTTCGCAGATCCCTGTTCTCCTGGGTGAGCTGAAGATGGTCCGTCGCGCGGGCGACGAGCGCCTGCAGTCTCGACCGGCCGGCGTGGAGTTCCTCGGCGGCGTAGATGCCCAGCGATTCGCACTGGGCGAGCGGTTCCGAGCCCGGCTGGCCGAGCGCGATGATCACCATGTTGGGCCAATCCTCGGCCAGGCCGGCCAGGGCCCGCTGTACACCGCCCTCGCGCAGATCGAACAGCAGGACGATCGCGCTGTTGCGCTCCAGGATCCCCTCGAGCTGTTCCATGGATTCCACGTGCCGCAGGGCGGCCGTGCTGGAAAGAAAGCCTCCGACGCGCCGGACCAGCTCCACGTCATGGCTGTAGATGAGGCACGGAGGCAGCCGGTTCATACCGACGCCTCCTTGTTCAACAGGGGGAAGATGACGGTGAACGTGGTCCCCTTGGCCAGCTCGCTTTCCACGTCGATCACGCCGTTATGTTCCTGGATGATCCCGTGCGCGACGGAGAGCCCGAGGCCGGTCCCGTGGTTCTTGGTGGTGAAGAAGGGGTCGAAGATGCGCGCGACGTGTTCGGGCTGGATGCCTTCGCCGGTGTCGCGGATGGTCACGCGGATGCGTTCCTCGCCGGCGCGTTCCCGCCACAGGTTCGGCGAGAAGAAGTCGGCGCGGACGATTTCGGTGGACACCGCGAGGTGCCCGCCGCCGCTCATGGCCTCGATGGCGTTCAGGAAAAGGTTGATGAAGGCCTGGCTGAGCTGGTCGGCGTCGGCATGGATCAGGTCCTGCGAGGCGGTGAACGAACGGACGAGCGTGATGCCTTTCTGGCGCGCCTGCTCGGAGACCAGGTTCAGGTTGTTTTCCAGGACCTCGTGCAGGTGCATTGGCGAGAGGTTCGGCTTGGCGGGGCGGGAGAAGCGCAGCAGCTGGTTGACGATCGAGTCGATGCGTTTCACTTCCTGGCCGATCAGCGAGGAGAAGGTGTCGCGGAAGTCGGCGTCCTCGTAGCGCTCGGGCAGCAGCTGGGTGAACGTCTTGATCGTGACCAGCGGGTTCTTGATCTCGTGCGCCATGCCTGCGGCGAGGGTTCCGAGGCTGGCGAGACGGTCCGTGCGCCGGACCTGGAGTTCCAGTTTCTTGATGGTGGTCAGGTCGTTGAACACGAGCAGGGCGCCGATGACTTTTCCCTCGTGCCCGCGGAAGATCGAGCTGCCGAGCCGCACGTGGGTTTCGTCGCCGGGCCCGTGATGAATCGTCATTTCCTGGTCGCGAAGCCCGAGTTCGCGCTCGAAGGTGAGTTCCAGCGCGCGGGCCAGCGGGGCGGGCAGGACGTTCATGGGCTGGTTCAGCACGCTCTTGACCGGGAGCCGCGCGATGCGCTGGGCCTCGCGGTTGAAGACCCCGATGATCCCGTCCGTGTTCGCGGCGATGACGCCGCTGACGAGGTTGTCGAGCAGGATGTCGTTATAGATCTTTCCGTCCTGGACCTGCGTGTAGAGCCGCGCGTTTTCGAGGGCGACGGCGAGCTGGTTGCA
>CALMZY010000182.1 GCA_937870865.1 uncultured Lentisphaerota bacterium
TGCAGGTCGAGTATCAGCCGGCCTCGCGGCTCGAGTTCGAGCACCTGGAGACCTTCGACGGCGTCAAGCAGGTCTCGTTCTGGTGGGCGAATGATCCCGTCGCGCCCTATGCCTACACGCTCGACTTCGGAAGCACGCAGCACGTCCATTCCGGCGTCGTGGCGCTCCGTGTCGACTACGACAAGAACCACGACGCGAACGTCTACAGCTTCATGTCGGCCGGCGGCCTGTTCAATTTCCGGAACCATGACTACCTGAGCTTCTGGGTTTACAACGACGGCAGTCCGCTGAAGTTCCGGATCCGCCTGGAGGACAACGCGGGCGGGTTCTTCGAATCCAACTGGGCGGGCATCGAGCCCCAGACGCGGACGCCGGCGGCCGACTGGGAGAACCTGGTGTTCGACCTCAGCCGCACCTACAACGCCGACAGCATCGACATGTCCGCGGTGGCGCAGATCCTGTTCATGGTGGCCCCGGAGGATCCGACGAATGCCGGGACATTCTGGATGGACGACATCCAGTTGCAGCGCGCGCCGAACAGCGCGCCGATCGAGACGTTCGAGTCGGACTTCTACGGGTGGAACGGGGCATCGCACTTCGTGATCACGAACGTCCCGGATTCCTGTCACAACGAAGGCTCGCGGACGAACATCGGGCAACAGTCCCTGCGGGTGGCGTGGACGAACAAGCCGAAGGACTACTCCAGCATCCAGTACGATCCCGGCCACGACACGAACAGCGCGCCGCTCGGCCGGATCGGAAACTACCGGGACTTCACGGCCGGCAGCAACTACCTGATCGAGGCATGGTTCATGAGCGCGACGGAGTTCAGCCTCCCGATCCTGCTCAAGGTGGGCGACGCCGATGTCGGCGTCCAGACCTACACCGGCGAAGGCGAGTGGGAGAAACTGACGTGGGACGTGTCCTCGGTCCCCGGCGCGACCAACGTCGAGCTCCTGTTCTTCCTCCCGTACCCGGGCCGCGCGGACGCGGAGGGCGTGTTCTACGTGGACGACATCAACTTCGCGGGCGGGACGCCGTGGCGCGCCCCCGGGATTCCGGCCGGCGTGGACGCCACGTACCCGTCTCAGGAGGGGCAATACACCGTCACGTGGACCGCGGTGTCGAACATCACCGGCTACCAGGTCCTCGAGGCGAACAACGGCAACTTCTCGTATCCAAATGTCTTCTACACGACGAACCTCTCGATGGCGTTCAGCCACCATCCGACGAACGAAGGCGGTACCTATTACTACCGCATCCGCACCTACGAGGTGGTCAACGGCGTCACCAACGTGGGCTCGTACAGCATGCTGGCCTCGGCCTATGTCCCGCGGCTGGACGGGGCGCGTGGCTTCGCGGAGAACATGTCCTATGACACCCCGTGCGCCGAGGTGGACAACATCAATGTTCCGCTGTGGCATACGAACACGGCCGCGTACCGGATCACCGTGACCCATCCGAAGTACTACCCGGTTCCCATCAACGAGCGCGGGGCCGACTTCGACGACTGCAACTTCACCGACCGCAACATCTGGCGCATCGGCACGAACGACGGCTCCTCGGCGGAGTTCCGTTCGTCGGGCTACGGCGATGGCGACGTGTACTACGCGCTGGATTCGCCTTCGGCCGGGGTGGACGAGGCGTGGTCCGAGTTCCCCGCCGCGCTCGACAGTTCCGTCATGCAGACCCAGATCATCGCGTTCTCAGCCGAGGAAATCAGCGACGTCAACCTGGAACCGAAGATCGGCTCGCGGCTGACCGTAAGGATGAGGCAGGTGACGGGGACGCTGGAGGTCCGCCTGGTGATCGGCAACGGGACCACGTGGAGCGTCGTGAGCAACCAGGTGTTTGACTCCGCACACCCCGTGCGGCAATGGAACACGCCCGACTTCTTCTGGTCGTCGCAGGTGGACACGAACTGCCTGCGGCTGGAGGTTGTGACCGCGGCGCAGGGCGGCCAGACCACGGCGGGCGCGCGCGGCGACTACGACGTGCTGGAACTGTGGAAGCGCGACGAGGCCGGGGAAACGCGGCCCCTGGTGTACGAGAACGTGCCGGAGTATCAGCCCGAGCCGGGCTATCTCGTGGTGTACGACGACGGCAATATCATCGTCCATGCCATCCGGATGGACTTCTGGTGGCGCGCTCCGGAGGCTCTGAAGGTGGTCACGCCGCAGGGCACGGTCTACGATGCGCAGTATTTCCGGATCGTCAAGCGCGTGCCGGACACGAACGAGGTGGGCTACTCCCAGGTCTTCGTTCTGTACGAAGACGGAAACTCCCGTCTCCTCCCGCATCCGCCCGCCGGCGTGGATTGGACGCCGTTTGGAGCGTCGATCATCATCGGGCCGACCGTGGAGAGCGACCGGCCGTTCGCCGGCATCAAGACCGTCACGATCCACCCGAAGGACATCTCCATGGACGTCGAGTATGACGACGGCGGGTCCTGCCACGTGGACCTGTGGGTGGACCGCGAGAAGAACGTTGTCGACATCTCGGACATCCGCTACAGCACCCTGTCGAATTCGTTCGCGCGGTTCCGATCGATGTGGGTCTACGACGGCAAGTCGGACATCGACCGGGCCGAGTACTCCGGCGGCGTGTTCCCGGTGACGCGGCACTGGGACGCGATGCACGGCACGTGGTGGAAGTTCTTCAAGGAAGTGCCCACCTACCACAACACCTACTGCCCGGAGTTCAACATCCAGATCATGGACCCGATCAAGGCGTTCCTCGTCCGGCAAGCGGAGACGCTCGACGCGGGGAGCAACTACTCCTTTGCCCTCCGCACGGCGGGCCGCGGCGGCGAGGCCATCACCATGGGCGTCGACGGCGGGGAGGCGACCTATCACGTGTATCTCGACCGCGGCCGGCCGAACACGCAGATCGTCATCCGCTATGCCGACGACGACGGCGGAAACAACGGCGACTATCCGGGCAACCTCGTGCAGGTCTACGTGGACGGCGAGTTGAAGGGCCAGGAGCATGTCATGAACTCGGACGGGTGGAACGATTTCGACATGCTGCCCGCGATCGAACTGGGCGACATGCTGCCCGGCTGGCACACCGTCCGCATCGTCACGGGGGCCGGCACGTTCGGATTGGACCTCGACGAATTCCAGCTGATCTCGCAGCCGGAAGCGCTCTGGACCCGGGAGTCCGTGCTGACCCGGCAGGGTGAAGACTACACCAGCGCGAGCAATACCGTGGACGCCGAGCGCACGGGTGCCGTGGGCGGCGAGAGCATTCACATGGAGCTCAGCAACTCCGTGGCCATCTACAACATCAACCTGGCCTCGGCGATCACCCAGGCCTACATGCGGGTCCGCTACTCCGACGATGTGGGTCCGACCATGCTGCGCGTGTTTGTCGACGGGCAGATCAAGGCGCGCTTCCCCACCATGGACACCGGGACGTGGGACGATTTCGGCAATTCCGCGGAATTGTACATGGGCGATCTGACGGCCGGCGTGCATACCGTGCGGTTCCAGTGCAGTGAGGAGACGTGGGGCCTGGATGTGGACGAGTTCGAAATCTACACGACGAAGATTCAGAACCGCGCTCCGCAGTTCGCCCTGCCGGCCCAGTTCAGCGTGCCGGTTGAGGCGAGCACCAACCTCGAGATTCGCGCGTTCGACGGCGATGGCGACGATCTCACGATCAGCGCCGTGAGCGTTCCGCCGCATTCGGGCTTCAACGGCCGCTACCTGGCGGTGACCACGACAGTGGCCGACATCGGGACGACGAATCCCGCGTCCTTCACCGTCAGCGACGGCCGCGGCGCAACCAACAGCACGGCGTCCGGCAGTACGGAAATCGTGGTGCCTGCGGATTGGGATGCCGACGAACTGCCCGACACGTGGGAGTGGGACAGCTTCAAGTCCCTGAATCCAGGCGCCACCGATGATGAGGACCAGGACGGCTCGGGGAACCTGCACGAGTATCTTGCCGGCACAAGCCCGACGAATGGCGAGTCTGTCTTCAAGCTGTCGAACGTCGATCTCAAGGTCGAACCCGGATTTTCCGTTGAAGTGCGCACGCAGCCGGGACGCCGGTACGAGATCTGGCTCAGCGACGGCCCCCTCGGGACGGGAACGGTCTGGCGAACGTTCGGGAACAGCTCGAACGGGGTCGGAACGTGGGTCGAGACCAACAGCGTTCCGTCGCAATTCATCTTCAGGGATTACTGCACGGAAGACACGGGCGGGAGCATAACCAGCAATGCGAGCCGTCACTACCGGGTGCAGTCGCGCAGTCTTTGAGCGCGGCGGGCGATGTCCGCGTTCGGACGCGGACCTCGCCCGGTGAACCGAGATCGGGTGGGAATGAATTGTCCACGGCGGAATGAGAGATGACCAGCCCGGCGGCGCAGGCCGTGCGGGCATTCCGAAAGTGAGGCGCGAAGTGAAAGCAGTCCTGGCAGTCGTTCTGGCGTTGATCGCGGGGTCGGTGGGCGCGCAACCGGATGTCTCCACCAATTTCCTGAGTAATTGGAGCTTCGAGGCCTCTTCGCCGAAGGATCCGGCTCCGCCCGATGGATGGCAGCGCTACACGACCTCGAAGATCGGCGCGTTCATCACGGCGGACGCCTCTCAAAGCGGCAAGCAGTGCCTGAGGTTCTCCGCGCAGGGCATTC
Source organism: uncultured Lentisphaerota bacterium (assembly GCA_937870865.1). Taxonomy (GTDB): domain Bacteria; phylum Verrucomicrobiota; class Kiritimatiellia; order CAIQIC01; family JAGNIJ01; genus CALMZY01. The sequence goes on from CALMZY010000182.1 coordinate 4,640, forward strand.
CGAGAGCTTTCCAGGGGCTCACGCAGCGCATGGAGATCGTGAGTGGCGAGAAGTACACGTTCGTGGCGAGCGTGATGAACGACCCGGCCGATCCTCTGAAGGGAGTGGTCCACCTCCAGTTGTGCATCGAATGGCTGAACGCGGAAGGACGCGAGGTCTTCCGAAACTTCACGTCTCCTCAGCAGACGTTCTCGAAGACCCGCTGGACCCAGCTCATGGTGCGCAAAGTCAAGGCCCCGCCCGGCGCCGTGTGCGCGGTGGTCGGCATCCATCTCTACGAAGGAGAACGGGGAGGCAAGGGCAGTCTCTTTGTCGATGACATGGCCTTCGGCCTCGCGCGCTGAACCTGCGCCTGCCGGCAGGGAGAGCCTGTCGTGTTCCGGATCTTGGAGAAACGACTTCGGATTTTTCCAACGCTTGGAGAAACAACCGCCTATTCGCGGACCTGTCCCGTTCCCAACACGACGTACTTGTAGGACGTCAGCTCCTCGAGGCCCATCGGGCCGCGGGCGTGCAGCTTGTCCGTGCTGATGCCGATCTCGGCTCCGAGGCCGAACTCGCTGCCGTCCGTGAAACGCGTGGACGCATTGACGTAAACCGCCGCCGAATCGACTTCCTCCGTGAACAGATCCTGCGTCTTCTTGTCCTCGGCGATGATCGAATCCGAATGATGCGACCCGTATTTCGTGATGTGCTCGATCGCCGCCTGCACGCTCGAGACGACACGGACACCGAGAATAAGATCCAGGTACTCGGCGTACCAGTCCTCCTCGGTCGCTTCCTTCATGGACGGAACGATTGCCCGGGCCGCGGCGTCGCCGCGCAGTTCCACTTTCTTCGCCGTCAGAAGGTCGGCCATCTTTGGCAGGAAGGCCGTCGCGACCTTCTCGTGGACGAGCACCTTCTCGATGGCGTTGCAGACGCCCGGCCGCTGGCACTTGGCGTTCTCGACGATCTTCAGCGCCATGTCCAGGTTTGCGCTCTCGTCCACGTACACGTGGCAGACGCCCTTGAAATGCTTGATGACCGGAACGCGCGCCTGCTCGACGACGGCGCGGATCAGGCTCTCGCCTCCGCGCGGCATGACCAGGTCCACCCGGCCCTCCAACTGCACCAGCTCGCGGACGGCGTCGCGATCCGTTGTGGCGACCAGTTGGATCGAGTGTTCCGGCAGGTCTTTCCTGGCCCCGCCGGCCTGCATGGCCTCGGCGATGGCCAGGTTCGACTGCATCGCCTCCTTGCCGCCGCGCAGGATGACCGCGTTGGATGTTTTAATGCAAAGGCTGGCCGCATCGGCGGTGACGTTCGGGCGCGACTCGTAGATGATTCCGATGACGCCGATGGGCGTCCGGACTTTCTGAATCACGAGACCGTTGGGGCGAATCCAGCGGCTGATCTTTGTGCCGACCGGGTCCTTCAGCCCGATCACCGCGCGCAGGCCCTTGATCATGGAGTCGATGCGCGCGTCGCTCAGGAGCAGTCGGTCGAGCAGGGCGGGGGACATGCCGGCCTGCCGGCCCGCCTCCATGTCCCTGGCGTTGGCGGCCTTGATCGCCTCGCGGCGCGCGTTCAGTTCTTCCGCCATGGCTTCCAGGATCAGGTTCTTCCGGCGCGAGGAAAGACGGGCCAGGGCGCGGGAGGCCGCAACGGCCTGGTCGCCCATCAACACCATGTCGTCGTGCAAGCTCATGATAACCTTCCCAATTCTATGCCCAGCACCACCATGTTGTCGCGGTGTATCACTTCGTCGTAATCCTTGGAGCCGAGTGCGCCGCTGATCTCGCTGGTTTTCAGGCCCTTGATCTTCCGGATTTGATCGCTGGAATAGTCTACCACGCCGCAGGCGAAAAGCACGCCTGACGCGGTCTTCACGTTGACCACGGCGCCGCCGGCGAAATGCCCTTCGACGTCGCGAATCCCGATCGGCAGGAGGCTTCTTCCCTTCTGCTCGATGGCGGTGCGCGCGCCCTCGTCCACGATCAGCGTTCCCTGCGGCTTGTTGAAAAATGCGATCCACCGTTTCCGCCCGGCGAGGACGGAATCCGTTGTGGATCCTTCCGCCGCGATCAGGGTGCCCACATCCTGGCCGTCGAGAATCTGTTTCAGAATGCCGGCCTTGCAGCCGTTGGCGATCACCACCGGCGCGCTGACGCGGGCGACCATGTTCGCGGCCTGGAGCTTGGACGCCATGCCGCCGGTCGAGAGCTCGCTGCCCTTCCCGACGGCGTGGCCGAGGTCCTTGTCCGTGACGCCGTTCAGGACCGACACGCGTTTCATCCGGCCCGCTTTACCCGGAGCCAGGAACCCGTCCACCGTGGTCAGCAGGATCAAGAGATCCGCTTCGATCAGCAGCGCGACAAGCGCGGCCAGCCGGTCGTTGTCTCCGAATTTGATTTCGTCGACCGCCACCACGTCGTTTTCGTTGACGATCGGCACAACACCGTTCCGCAGGAGCGCCATCATGGTGTTCCGGGCGTTCAGGTGCCTCTGGCGGTTGTTGAGATCGTCATGCGTCAGCAGGACCTGGCCGATCTTGCATTTCTCGGCCGCAAAGAGCTTGTCATAGGTCGTCATCAGCCGGGACTGTCCGACGGCCGCGGCCATCTGCAGGTCCGGCAGGCTGGTGGGGCGGGATTTCAGGCCCAGCGTGTGCATGCCGGTTCCGATCGCGCCGGACGATACGACAACCACCTCACGGCCGCTGCGGCGGAGGCGGGCGATGTCCTTGACCA
>CALMZY010000183.1 GCA_937870865.1 uncultured Lentisphaerota bacterium
CCATCGAGACCAACGAGGTCCCGTACATCTACCTGTGGTTGTTCTTCACGAACGCGCCGTACAATACCCAGGCCGTCGAGATGATCATTCACGATTTCCGGTTTACGCCGTTCAACGGCTTCCTGTTCACCGACGACTTCGACGATGACGCGATGAGCAATGCCTGGACCGCGGTCGGCGATGCCGTTCGAGAGACGAACGGCTGCCTGATCGTGGAGCCCGTCCCGGGCACGGGGGTTGTCGGTTACGCGACGGCGCAGACCGTTCACCGGAACGAGCGCGGAACGGAGTACATCTTCTCCGCCCACCTTCACGCGATCACGGCGGCGGTGCGGCGTGCGGGGGAGGACGTGCGCGCGCTGATGACTCTTTCGGCGGAGACGAGCGCTGCGGTCGAAGCGCCCGCCGCGTTCATTTTGCAGGGGCGGTATGACGCGGATGCCGATTCGATGGCCGTCGAGTTTTTCACGAAGACGACTTCGCCCGGCGCGAACGGGACGTTGAGGTTCGACGGCGCGCTGACCAACGTGACGGGCCTGCTGGCGTCGGGCGACGTCGAAATGCAGGTCCGGCTGGACAATGTGAACTACCGGGTTGAAGTGCGCGATGTGCAGGGCCAGGCCGTCAGCCTGTCCACCAATGCCGGTTCGACGCAGGGTGCGCACGGACTCGGCGAGCGTTTGTGCTACGGCTATTGGACCGTGGGCGCACAGAACAGCGACTCCGCTTCGCAGGGCGCGGTCGCGTGGAGCCGCGCGGCCGTCGGGATCGGCGGGCAGGCGCAACCGTTCACCCTCGGCGCGATCGAAACACCGGGCAGTGAATGCCTGTTCTCCTGTACAGGCTTCTTCGACACGCGCTACACGGTTGAACGCACGACCAACCTCGCGCTGCCCTTCATCCCCTTCATCACCAACGCGGCCATGACCCGTTCCTCCATCGTTCTGACCGGCAGCCAGGACGACGCGGACGGCATGTACTACCGCGTGAAACTCCAATAGACGGATTCTCCATTGCGGTTTGTATTCCCCTGAAATGTAATGCTTTACAATATTCATATAAAACACATGTATTTATAGGGGTAAACCATTACATTTCGTTCTTTACAAAGCCATTATCATCCTCTATTATGGGTGCCGTGAACATGAGGTGTATCCAGGATGTCGCTGGCATTTCACGGAGGTGTCGTATGAAGAGCCGTATCTCGCTTGTTCTCGCCTTCTTCTTCCTTCTGATGCTTGTCGGGCCCGCTTCTTCCGCGCTCACGGGCTTCGTCAAAATGCAGAACGGCTACTTCTACGACTCGGGGGCGGGCCAGCCGTGGGTGCCGCACGGCATCGCGTACCAGACATGGAACCGGCCGCTGGGTGTCTGGCAGACATTCGACCAGATTGATTACGACCTGGACGAGATGAAGAAGATGGGCGCGAATTCGATTCGCGTCGATTTTGTATGGCAGCACATCGAGGAGAAGGGGGACAACATCTGGAGCTGGACGAACTACGACTACCTGGTGTCTGCGTGCGAGAAGCGGGACATGCGGATCTTCGCGCTGATCGGCTACCAGTGGCCGCCGAACTGGTTCCCGGATTCGCTGTACACGATGCATCCGCCGGAGACGGACGCCGAGGGCATTGTCCACACGAACCGCTGGCAGTCGGACATCATCGGATATGAGACGCCGGCGGCCCGCGCCCAGTACGCGCAATTTTTCAGCAACGTGTGCGCCCGCTACAAGAACTCGAAGGCGATCGCGGCGTGGATCGTCGGCAACGAGTACGGGTACCTCGGGCTGTGGAGCGGGCTGCTGGACGGCTACGACCCGAACTGCGAGGCGGCGTTCCGGACGTGGTGCCAGGCGAAGTACACGACGATCTCGAACGTGAACGCGGCGTGGGGGACGAGCTTCGCGGCGTTTTCGAACATCGTGTTTGTCGAGCAGTATCGCGCGTACGGCAAGGAGGGTGCGGAGTGGGCGGACATGGTGCAGTGGAGAGAGGACTCGATCGCGAACTACACGGCGCTGGGCGCCCGGGCGGCCAAGTCCGCCGACACGAACCATCTGATTTCCTATTCAACAGTGGGCATGCAGTGGGGCGAGGAAGACTGGCGCTATCACGCGGAAGACCGGGGCAAGATCACCGCGGCCTGCGCGGCGACGAACGCGCCCATCGATTTCTTTTCGGTCAACAACTACCCCTGGTCGGTCCTGGGCCACGAGTCTCAGAACGGCCAGTGGGGCATCTCCTACACCAAGAAAGTCGCAGGCGTCCCGGTGTTGTACACGGAGACGGGATTTACGAGCTCGGAGACGATGTGGCCGGGGATGAACGAGGTGCGCCAGGGTCCCCTGGTTCGCAACGCGCTGTGGGAGAGCCTTCAGAGCGGCGCGATCGGCACGCATATTTTCTCGTGGATGGACCGGCCGTGGATCACGGACCGGGAGAAGGGCTTCGGCGTCGTGTATGCGGACCGCAACATCAAGCCGGCCTTCTGGGTGAGCCGCGACGCCTATGGCCTGATGGAGCAGGTGAAGATTCACGAACTGCTCGCCGGCTCGCAGGATCCGAAGCCGGACATCGCGTTCCTGTGGACCGCGGCGAACGATTCGCAATACAACCGCTACGAGTGCGAGATGCAGCAGATTGCCGGCGCGCTGGAGCGCCTCGGCTACGAACCGAATTTCCTCAACCTGAACGACCTGGCGTCGGGCGCGTACACGAACTACAAGGTCATCATTCTTCCGCGCAACATGCGCGTGGATAACGCGGTGCCCGGCTACACCAACAGCGTGCTCAATTTCCTGCTCAAGCAGGTCGCCCCGAAGGGCATTCACATCATGGCCTCGGCCGATCTGCCGGGCCTGCAGGATTTCAACGGGAAGCCCCGCGCCCCCTTCGCGAAGGAAGTCTCCGAGCTCTTCGGCATCAACGCCGACGACATCGGCGGAGTCGAGGCCCCGATGCGCCGCCGTCATTACGTCTCGGACGACTGGAACCTGATCGAGGTGGACTTTACCACCAACGCGGTCGGCGCGGTTGCCGGCGCGTACCACTACTGGCCCTACGTGTGGAAGTACAGCGACGAGATCACCCTGACGAACGGCGGCGTGCTTTGGGCGACGATGAACACGCTGCGAAACAAGGGTTTCGAGGACAGCAGCACGCAGGTGATGCGGTGGGACGGGATCTGGGGCGATGTCTACGTGCGCAGCGGCTGGGGCTGGGCGTACGACGGGAACAACATGGTGCAGATGTGGGGCGATTCGGGGATGTACAAGGATTTCCCCGTGGTGCCGTTCGGCCGCTACACGCACAGCGCCTTCCTGCGAAGCAACAACGACGATCCGCTCCGGAACGGGAAACAGGCGTATGTCGCCATCGAGTGGCGTGACGAGGCCGGCACGCTCCTTCAGACCTCCGAGAGCGCGCACCTGGCGACGAACACGCCGGGCAATTCCTGGGTCCGCTACTCGGTCGATGCGGTGGCACCGTCCAACGCCTTCACGGGGCGCCGGATCATCCGGATCACCGGGGCCGGCGAAGGCTCGGTCTACGTGGACAACCGGCAGCTCAGCCCGGCCGTCGTCGTGAAGAGCCTGGGCGCCGCCAAGTCGGCCATCTTCCTGTACTCGGCCGGCGACATGAAGCCCGACGGGGACCTGGACGGCCAGCCGGACACGTACAACTGGAAATGGCGCTACGAGGTGTTTGGCTCGGTGATCCGCGATTACTTCGGCGTTCAGCCGAAGCTTCAACTGCAGGGGACGAACGCGTGCTACGCCATCGCCGACTACCGCACCTGCACGAACGGGGCGACTCTGTGGCAGATCAAGAACTACCTCTACAACACAAGCCTGCCGAACGGCGGCGCGCCGCAGACCTTCACGCTCCAGAGCAGCCTGCTGACCGGCAAGACGGTCCGCGCTTTCGAGCAGGGCCGCATCCTCGCGACCAACTGCAGCGGCACGGTCCAGATCACCCTGGCTCCGGACGGACACGAGATGCTGATGGTCTATGCCCCGGGGACGAATCGCGCCGAAATCGTCCAGATCGCGGACGCGCCCGCCGTGGTGCACCCGTTCGGCGACAAGGTGTACCAGGTCCGGGTGAAATTCGATTGCCGGAACACGACGGGCCTGAAGCTGAAGGCTGCCTTCATGGAGAACGGCGACAACGGCGACGGGTTGACCAACGAGATTTACTCGGTCCTGACAAACGCCGTGACCGGCGCGGGCGAGACGAATTTCTGGATTTGGATTCCCGACTACAACACGACGCATCCGGACTACAAGTCCACGCCCGACGGCGGCAAGTACCAGTTCGCCGCGTGGCTGGAAAACGGCTCCAGCGTCAAGATTGCCGAGGCGCTTCCGATGGCCACGATCCTGGAGTGGGGCCTGCGGCCGACCAACGCGCTGCCGGCGACCGTCACCAAGGGCCAGGCGGTCAGCGTTCCCATCGAGTGGGAGGACCTGTACGAACAGCTCTTCTGGCAGAACACGCCCCTGACGCGCAACCAGGCGTACCCGACGCGCGTGGCGGTGTTCCGCTCGTCCAAGACGGAAGCGCAGTTCCCCGGGCACTTCGCGAAGGTCAACGAGGTGGCGGACTGGCTGGAGAGCCGCGGCTACACGAACGGGAACCTGCTGGATATCTCGTTCGACAACGTCAAGGTCAACACCACGTTCACGGATAACTTCGAAGACGGGAACTACACCGGCTGGACCCGCGCGGCGGGCTGCGCGAACTGGACGGTGACCCAGTCCGTCACCGGCAGCGTGACCGGCGCGGTGGGCTACTGGAAGATGGACGAGGCTTCCTGGACCGGCGGAGTGAACCAGGTCCTGGACAGCTCCGGCCGGCTGTGCCACGGCACGCCGTACGGCGGGGCGAAGACGACGAACGACGCCCGCGTGACGCGTGCGGGCTGGTTCGACGGATCGAACGATTACGTGCAGGTGACGAACCGGCCGGTGCTGCAGGCGTGCAGCAACCTGACGCTGAGCTTCTGGATCAAGGGCTCGAACCTGGGCAGCAAGCGGGTCAACCCGTTGGACAAGAACTACGGCGGCGAGTTCTCGCTGACGATCGAGACAAACCGGTCGCTGAACTTCTATCACGGGTACTCGCGGACGTCGGGGCAGTACATGGGGTGGGCGGCTCTGCCGGCGAACTCGCTGACGAACAACTCGTGGTCGCACGTGGTGATCACGCGCACGCGCAGCACGCGGGCGCTGAAGAGCTACCTGAACGGCGTGCTGAAGAGCAGCTACACCTACGCGACGAACATGCAGCCGGCGGCGAGCACAAACTCGATCCGGATCGGCCTGGGCTACACGGGGCTGGGATTCGGCGGGGTGCTGGACGAGGTGAAGGTGTGCACGAGCGCGTGGACGACGAACGACGTGGCTCGCGAATACACGTACGGGGTGAACCGGCTGGCGCTGCGCGCGTCGCGCATCGGCAATTCGGACAACATCCTGCTCAGCGCCAACACGTACACCAACACGACGTTGTCGGCGGATATTCGCTACAACAAGCAGGACAACTACTTCAACGATGCGGAGTTGTATTTCCGGTACAAGGACCGGAACAACTTCTGCAAAGTGGGGATCAAGAACTACTACGGGTTCTGGCGCCTGAAATACACGGTCCGCGTCCGGACCAACGTCTTCCAGCAGGGCTGGATCTGCGATTTCCCGAAGACCAACCGGCCGGTGGAGAACGTGTGGTACAACCTGAAGGTGGAGTCGTTCGGCGGCACGAACAAGGTGTACGTCAACGGGCAGTTGAAGGGCACGTTCTGGGACACGAACTTCCCGTCCGGCAAGATCGGCGTCGGCGGTTCCGCGGCGCAGCTGGGCATCTGGGAGCCGCAAAAAGGCTACTACTTCATCGACGACGACGAGTACAGCTTCTGGGCCCCGGAGGGCAGCGCCCAGCTCAGCGGCAAACCGCTGAACCTCGACTGGGGGTACCTGCAGGGGTTCTACAACACCCTCATCCTCCCCAGCGTGTACGTGATGAGCGACATCGAAGTCTCCAACGTGTGCACGTGGATCACCAACGGCCTGAACAGCCTCATCGGCACGGATGGCAGCATCGCCATGAAGAACGAGTCGGGCGCCTATGACCTGGGACGCATCGAGAAGCTGTTCGGCGTGGGTCCGACGCTCACGACGCTCACGAACGCCACCCGGGTCACGATCGGCTCCGAGGATCATTACGTGACGCTGGACTACAAGGCCGGCAACGCGGTGACGGTCTCCGGCACCGCCCGGCCGTGGACGACCCTGACGACGGGCAAGGCTCTGGCCATCGTGTCCAACGCCGCGTCGGTCAAGGCGCCCGCCCTGATCGCCAACACGATCACCAACAACAGCGCGGCGCCGGCGAAGGCGTTCTGTTTCAACTTCGCGGCGGATTCCGGCACGCAGTTGAAGGGCAATCTCAAGACGCTGGCGCAGCGCGCCTTCGAGTGGACGCGCGGGCAGGCGTTCAAGGTCCGGCTCGAGCTCAAGTACCAGGTGAATCCGGCCTGGCCGAACGGCGACCTGGTGCTTGCCTCGACGACCGGCTGGCTCCTGGCCGGCTCCGGAACGAACACGCTCATCGTCAACATCCCCGCGGACGGGATCATGACCGGCACCAACCTGTACTGGGCGGGCTATGTCTATCCGTGGGACGCGGCCGACCCGTGGGCGCTCCATGCGGGCTTCTTTGCGACCGCGAACGATGGCGTGTTCTCACGCCTCGCGGGCAAGGGGCTGCAGATCCAGGGGACGACTGAAAAGGCCTTCGCGGGCCGCGCCTGGGACATGTGGGCGGCCTACAACACGACGGGCCAGCCGACGCGGGTGGTGTTCGGCATCAAGGACAAGGGCGCGGTCAACGCCGAAGACAACTTCGACGACGGCGACTTCGCGGGCTGGAACGTGGTCACGAACAACAACATCCGGTGGAGCGTGACGAATCGCGCGCTGCGCGCCTCGGTGGTCAGCACGGGCGGGTACTCCTACATCTACCGCAATGCCTTGGGCCTGGGCGTCACGAACATCACGTTCGAATGCGACGCGCGCTTCATGAACGGGGCCCGGCACGGCGGCCTCATCTACCGCGGCCGCGTATGCTACGTGAATCCGCAAATGTGCGGGTGGGCGGACAATACGCCGAACTACTACACGAACAACACCGGCGTGACGACCGGCAAGTGGCAGTATGTCGTGCTCAACGTCCGCGATGGATCGCCCTACATGCGCAGCGACCTGTTCGTGGACGGCAAGGCGATCTTCCTTGATGAGCCGATCGAGACCACAAGCTGGACCACCAACACTGTCGGGTTCCTCAGTCCGTACTATCCCGGCTACCTCGAGCTGGACAATGTGCGTATCGCGGATGAGCAGTACGTGTTCTCCACCCAGACGGTCAACGGTGTGTACTTCTCCACCAATACGGCGGCGTTCTGGCCGTTCATCCCGGATTACGATCCGGCGCGGTGGGAGCACGAAGGCACGGCGATGGGGGCGCAGTACGAGTGGTACGTCTACATGCGGGGGGACGGCCTGCACAGCTTCTCCAACGTGAACGTGTACTTCGCCCCGCGGCTGTGCGTGGAGGCGACGAACTTCCCGGTGCGGATGAATCCGGGCCAGACGGTGAACGTGCCCGTCGAGTGGGAACAGCTTCCGACCAACGTGCTCCCGGCCAGGTTGTGCGTGTCCCTGCAGGATCCGTGGACGGGGAAGACCCAGGCGACGAATATCTTCACGATCACGACTTCCTCGGGCGCTTCCTCGTACGCGGTGGCCCTCCCCATGGCCACCCCGGCGGGCAGCAACTACCTGTGGTCGGCCTACATTTATCCGTCCGGCGCGGCCAATCCGTGGCTCGAACGGATCGGCGCGGACGACACGTACCGGCACGGCGCGGACGGTATCGGCATCGAACCGGAGACGTTGATCCAGGTGACCTCGGGCACCGGCACGGACTTCCGGGTGTTCTCGGATGCGGGCATTCCGCCGGACTGCGATATCTATACGTGGGCGGGCGCGACGGCGATCTTCAACGGCCATTACACGGGAGAGGCGCCGCCGGAGGGCCTGGAGTCGTACCAGAGCGTGTGCGCGGATTACGCGGGGTGGGGTGTGATGCGGCTGACGGGGACCATGAGCCTGGCCGCGTACAGCAACGGGTACCTGAAGTTCAGCATCAAGAGCAAGACATCGCAGGCCTTCAAGGTTCAGATCGAGGCTCCGCAGGGGACGCAGCGGACAGTCTACGTGACCCCGAGCGCGGGCGCCTGGCAGAATATTTCCATCGCCGCGACCAATTTCAGCGGCGCGAACTTCTCGCAGGTGTACAGCCCGTTCCTGATCACGTCGCCGGGATACCAGTCGACGAGCAACCTGGTGGACAACGTTCGTTGGTCGCTCACGCCCTGAGTTCACGGGATGAGCGCCGTGTAGTAGGGCATGGGGGCGGCGCGGCCGCGCCGCCCCCGGCCGTCCGAACAAGAGAAAGTTTTTTTCGAGTGATTGAAACAACCGAAAGCGGTACGGTATGAGCTATAGACTGATTTCGAACAGGACGGAGAGAATGGATATCGTCAAGCTGGCGAAGAAGTTGCAGGTGTCCACCGCGACCGTGTCCCGCGCACTGCGGCCCGAAACGGCTCACATGGTGCGCGAGCCGTTGAGACGGCGCATCCAGGAAACCGCCGAACAGCTCGGATATATCCCGAGTCCGGCGGCCCGGGGCATGCGGGCGCAGCGGGCCCTGATCATCAGCGTGGTGATTCCGTCGGATGAGTACGTGCTCCTGGGCGAGTATCATGGCCGCCTGCTCAGCGCGATCATGAAACGGACGAGGGAACTGGGGATCGAATTCCGGATCAGCTCGCTCGACAACCTGCGCGAGAATTTCATCGAGAACCTGTGGGATGTCAGCTACGGCAGCGGAGGCATCATCTACCTTGGCAGCACGCTGTCGGCGGACAATGTAAAGAGCCTGCGGAAGCTGACGCGGCCGTTGGCGGTCATCAAGTCCGCCCTGCCGCCCGACCACACGGCAGGCGATCTGGCGGCCAGCGTCATCGGCGTGGACAACATCGAGGCGGGGTACCTGGCGGCCCGGCACCTGCTGGATCTGGGGCACCGGCGGATCGCGTTCATCAACGCCGCGCGCGCCCTTCATTACGATGCGTACGAACGCCTGCTGGGGATCAAGAAAGCCTTTGTCGAGTTTGCCGCGCCGTTCGAAACGGCGTTGTATCTGGAGGCCAACCCGGACTTCCTGTCGGGCGCGAAGGCGTGGGAAAAACTGCGCGGCCCCGGCAGGCCCACGGCGATCATCTGCCTGAACGACGAGATCGCCCGCGGCCTGATCCGCGGCGCCGGCGAGGATGGCGTGCGGTGCCCGCAGGACATTGCCGTGGTCGGGTTCGACGATTCACGCCTGGCGTATTTCGTCACGCCCGGGTTGACTTCGGTACGCCAGCCCCTGGGCAGTGTCGGCGAAGCGTTCGTCAACACGATCCACGAGACCCTGCAATCCGGATCCGCGGCCAAGCACGATGTGGATTTCCGGCCGGAGCTGATCGTCCGCGAGTCTTCGGGCGAGCGGATAGCCGGTGGCGTCTGATCGCGCCCCAGCTTGACTCGGCCCCTGTCCTGCGCATAATCACCTCATCGTTCGGAACAAACCGGGGTTCGTTCACATGAACATCTTGATGACGCGGGAGCCTTTTCGTGGATTCGTTGTGGGCGCGGCGGCGTGCGCGCTGATGGTGCTGTGGGCCGGCGGCTGTGCC
>CALMZY010000184.1 GCA_937870865.1 uncultured Lentisphaerota bacterium
GCGGGAAGCCCGGCTCATTCGGATCCCAGGCCGGCCGGGTGATGAACTCGTGCCAACGGAACGCGCCCGCCGCTCCTTCCGCGCCGGGCCGGGCGAATACCGACCAGGTCCATCCCGTTTCGATGCGGGCCTGCTGACGTTCCGCGCCGCCGTTTTCGAGACCGATTTCGCATTCGACAACCGGGTCCCCGCGCCGGCCATGCGTGGCAAGCATCCACACGCGCGAGGGCTCCGAGTAAACCGGCAGGGCCACCCGCGCGTGCGCTTTGAGCCACTGCGAATCCGTGTTCCCGAACTCAAACGATTCCTGTTCGGCATCCATCTTCAGGCGCACCGCGGACCGGCCCGACGGCAGAAGAGCGAAGGCATCCGAAAGGTATACGCGTTCCGAGGCGCTCACGGAAAACTCGAACGCGCCGCGGGTCGGTTCGTTGCCCTCGCATTCCACAACCTCCCAGCCGGGCCCGAGACCATAGCGCCGAACGCGCGACGGGGCGGCGCCGCCCGCGCGCTCGACGTCCAGCCGTTGCGGCACAGCGCCCGACGGGATCGCGAACACGAAAGCCAGCGTGACCCGCCCCGGAACCTTCCACGAGGAGGCGAACCGGAGCGTCCGGGCCTGATCGGGCGTCACCGCGATACCGCGCATCTTCAGGATTCGGCCGGACACCTTGTTGGCCGCCCCGGCGAGACCGAGCCGTCCGCCGTCGAAGATTCTCACGTACGAGGCGTTCGTCGCCGTCGAGCCATCCCCCGCAACGCGGTACACATGCAGTGTGCGGACGCGGTCCTGCACGCGGGTGGGCACCGCGCGCTTCAGCCGCTCGATCTGGCGGGTGCGCAGACTGTCCGAGAAAATCGGCTCCAGGCCGGCCCCCGGAATCGCCGCGCCGGAAAACGGAGTGATCAGCACGTGCCGTCTCTCGGGATGCTGCGCCACGAGCCGGGCCATGACCTGCTCGGCGACGCGGTAATCGTCGTCGGAGCGGTAATCCCAGGCCAGCGGCAGCAGCGGCCGGTCCGCCAGGCGCTCGATCGGCGCGCCCGCTTGCGTGTATTCCGCAAAAAGGAAATCGCCCGCGTCGCGAACCCGGTCGGACACCTTCCTGTAGAAGTCGAACGTCCCGCGGTTGTTCCATGTCGTGTACAGGGATTCCTTCCCCCAGGCCGAAACCGCCAGCAGGCCCGCGGTCAACAGGCAGATCACCGCACCGGAAATCGCGGCGGGCCGCGCGGCCGCGCGCGGCCACCGTTTGTGCAGACGGGCGCCGGCCCATTCCCCGATCACGAACAACAGCACCAGCAGGGACAACACAAGGAGCGGGACCAGGAAGGTCACCATGCGCCGCGTCTCAAACATGTAGTTGTTGACCCAGCCGATGGTCATCGAGGCCGGCGCCAGCGCGAAGAAAATCCAGCGGCCCAGCCGGCCTTGCACGTCACGGCGAGCGCACAGAACCAGAGTCCCCAGCAACGCCGCGATGAACCACGGCCGCGACGACATGTTCATGACGCCGCGAAAATCCGTCAGGCTGATGTAGGAGATCGCCCAGGCGGGCAGGCCGGGAATGCCGCCGTCCTCCGTCCGCAACGGAATGGACAACCCCACGAGGAGGCCGAAGCAAAAGCTCATCGCCAGGCCGGCGATCACACCGGCCTTCTCGCGCGCGACGACCCGGCTCCACCAGAACCGAAGGCCCGCGACAACGGCCACCACGACCGCGGCAGCCGGCAGAAACAGCGTCGTACCCCCATGACGAATCCAGGAGAGCTTCATCCAGTACGGATCCGTGACCCAGAGGATCTGCGCCAGCAGAAGGCCTCCACCCGCGACGAGACCGCCCCACCACCCCGCCCAGAAAGGCGCGCGGCGCGTGAGCCACAGGGAGGCGAGCGTCATCGGAATCACGACGTACAACGCCGTGACATGAAACAGCATGGCCACGCCCAGCGAGAGTCCCGAGAGGAACCCAGTCGCCCGCGACGCCGGCTTGCCCGGCACCATGGGAACGAGCCACAGGACAAGGCCGGCCAGGATGAGGAAAGACGCCGGCCATTCCGCCCTCATGCAGCGCGCATTCCAGATCACGGCCGGGTGCAGAAGGTAGAAGACGAACGCCGCGGCGGACGCGATCGCGCGGCCCGTGAGCCACCGCGCCAACCCCGCCAGCAGCACGCCGATCAGGATGGCCAGCACCGGCGCAATCCAGAACGCGCCATACGGGAACCCGGCCGCGATGGGAACGGCCATCAACAGGGAGTATGCGGGGAAGAACCACGGCTTCCTCTTCTGCATCTGAAGGTCCTGAACCCACAGGCAGTTGTCCTTGGAGACGAAGAAATCCCCGTGCCCGTATCGAAACGCCCTCTGCTCTTCCGGGGCCACTTCCGTGAAGGCCGGGTCCTCGAAATTGAGATGCCCGTAGCTGGCGTAGGAAACCGCCGCGTTGAAATACGCGCCCGCGTCCTCGCCCGCTTCCACCTCTTCGTCGGGCCGGAACAGGAGGCACGCGGCCCCCGCGGCGAGGAGGAACCACACCCATCCCGGGATCGAGCGCACGTCCAGGAGCCGGAGGCAGGCGACGAACACCCACGCAATAAACAGCGAGAGAAGCACGCCCATCAACAAGGTCATATCGGGGACTCTATCGAATGCGGCAGTTCCATCAAGGCGCAAAACAATGCGATGGCCGGGCAAAACCTTTCTGCTAAAATGCCCGCGTGAAAGTATCGGTCATAACGCCAAACTACAACGGCGAGCGATTCATCGAGCAGGCCATCGCCAGCGTGCTGGCCCAGCGAGAGACCGGAGTCGACATCGAGTACATCGTGATGGACGGCGCGAGCCGCGACCGGTCGATGGAAATCATCCAGCGTCACCGGGACGGGATCGACCGTATCGTCTCCGAGCCGGACCACGGGCCCGCGTCCGCCATCAACAAGGGCCTGAAGCTCGCCACGGGCGACCTTGTCGCGTGGCTGAACGCGGACGACCTGTATCACCCGGGCGCCGTCCGACGGGCGATCGAGACCCTGGAGCGCCATCCGCGCGCGGCGCTCTGCTTCGGGCACTGCCGGATCGTCGACGAGGACGGCCGCGAAATCCGGCGCGGCATCACGCGGTTCAAGGAGTCCCTCTTCCCCTTCTCCAGCCGGTTCCTGATCCAGTCGATCAACTACATTTCCCAGCCGGCGACGTTCTTCCGCCGCGCGGCGCTGGAGGCCGCCGGGCCCCTGCGCGAGGATTTGAAGGCGGCGTTCGACTACGACCTGCTCCTGCGCCTGTGGCGGCACGGCGGGGCCTGCCGGATTACCGGCTCGTGGGTGGCCGATTTCAGATGGCACCCGGGCTCGATCAGCGGCAGCACCTTCGGCCGCCAGTTCAAGGAAGAGTTCGACATCGCCGTCGCGGACGCCGGCCGGCTTTCCCCTCAAATCCTGCTCCACTGGTTCGTCCGCTGGGGCATTGTCGGCTCGTACGCCCTGATGCAGAAAACCCGCAACTCCTGACTATGCGCATCGGTATCAACGCCCTTTTCTACATCCCCGGCGAAGTCGGCGGGTCCGAGACGTATCTCTGCGAGACGCTGGACGCCCTGCTGGCGCTCGGGGGCGGCCACGAGTTCGTGCTGTTTGCCGGCCGCGAGGGCCACGCGCAGCTTTTTCCAAGGATTGGAAAAAGGGAGGGTGTGTTTTTCCAACCGTTGGAATTTTCGGCCGCCAACCGGTACGCGCGCATCATCCGCGAACAAACCGAACTGCCGTGGCTGGCCCGGCGATGGAAGCCGGACGTGCTCTGGTCCCCCGGCTACACCGCGCCGTTCTTCGCGCCGTGCCCGCAGGTCGTTTCGATCCTGGACATGCAGTACAAGACACACCCCCGGGACCTGACATTCCTCGCGAGGCTGACCACGAATCTTCTCGTGCAGTCCGGCGCGCGCCGGGCCCGGCGCGTCATCGCCATTTCGGAATTCTCGAAGGAGGAAGTGATCCGGCACACCGGCATCCCGGCG
>CALMZY010000185.1 GCA_937870865.1 uncultured Lentisphaerota bacterium
ATTCGCTGATCGACGAGCTGTCCGTCACCCTCGGCGTGCCGCGGCAGATCACCGAGGCCGACATCAAGACGCACGTGAAGAAGCGCCTTCCCCTCCCGCTCCTGGCGTGGCGGGACCTGGACGAACAAACCATGGCCCGGCTGGCCGAGCGCGCCGCGAGGGTGCCCGGCGTGGATACCTACGTCGAAGCCGTCCGGCAATATCCGTTCACCAATGCCGCCTGTCACGTGGTCGGGTACGTGGGCCGCGCCGAACCGCCCAAAGACGAGGAAGAATCGTACCACTACTACCTCCCTGAAATGGCCGGCAAATCGGGCCTGGAGAAGATGTTCGACGGCGTTCTGCGCGGTGAACCCGGCGGACGGCTCGTCCGCGTGGATGTCTCCGGGTTCCGGCATGACGATCTCGCGGCGCGAGGTCCGCAGAACGGCAAGGATATCGTGATGTCGATCGATATGCGCGCCCAGCAGCTTGTCGAGACGGCGCTGGAAGGGACGGTCGGCGCCGCGGTCGTCGTGGATCCGAACAACGGCGACGTGATTGCGATGGCCAGTTCTCCCGGCTTCAACCTGAACCAGTTTGTGCCTGCGATTTCCAGGGATGACTGGCGGGCGCTTTCGGACGACCCGGACAAGCCCATGGTGAACCGGGCGGTGGCCGGAACGTATGCGCCGGGCAGCACGTTCAAGCCCGTCGTCGCCATCGCGGCGCTCGAAAACAAGAAGGCCACACCCGGCACCTCGTTCAGCTGCCCGGGGTATTTCACGCTGGGCCGCGGGCGCTTCGCCTGCTGGTACCATGCGGGCCACGGTTTGCTCGACATGCAGGAGGCGCTCGAGCACTCGTGCAATGTGTACTTCTTCCATCTCGGCCTGCAATGCGGGCCGGAACCGATCTATCACATGGCCGAGGCCTTGGGGCTGGGTCAGAAGACGGATATCAGCCTGGATTATGAAGCCTCCGGATTGGTGCCGGATAACGCGTGGAAACAACGCATGTACCACGACGCGTGGCGCGATGGCGACACGTGCAATATGTCCATCGGCCAGGGCGCGCTCGGAGCGACGCCGCTTCAGATGGCCATGGCCACGGCCGCGTTCGCCAACGGGGGTACGCTCTTCCGACCGCGGATCGTTCTGGGCGTCCGGGAGACGGACGACGGACCGCTGCGCGCGGTCCCGCCGCATGTCGTTCGAACGCTGGACTGGTCGCCCCGGAACGCCGCCATCGTCCGCGGCGGCATGCATGATGTGGTCATGTCGCCCCGCGGGACGGGCCGGCTCGCGCAGGTCCCGGGAGTGGACATGGCGGGGAAGACGGGCACGGCCGAATACGGCGTGAAGGGGCAGGGCCACAAGATCGCGTGGATGATCGCGTTCGCGCCCTATGACAACCCGCGCTACGCGGTGGCCTTGATGGTCGAGGAAGGCGTGACGGGCGGGACCACGGCCGCGCCGAAGATGAAGCAGATCATGGCGGGCCTGTTCGCTCCGCCCGCCCGGCAGGAGGGGGAGGGCTGATGGACTGGAGCCGCATCAGCAACATCCTGCGCCGCATGGACTGGTCCATGATTTTTGCCATGGCCATGCTCCTGATCGCGGGCATTTTCTTTATCTACAGCGCGGTGAACCGCAACGACGACCTGCCCGTGGCTCCGTTTTACGAAAAGCAGATGGTGTGGGCCCTGGTCGGCCTTGCTTTCTTCCTGCTGCTGGTGCTGATCGATTACCACCGGTTTCGCGACGCGGCGTGGGGCTTGTATGTGGTCGGCATGATCCTGCTGATTCTTGTGCTCATCCCGGGCGTCGGGAAGAAGGTGTATGGCGCGTATCGCTGGCTGAATCTCTTCGGCGTTCAGGTCCAGCCTTCGGAATTCGGCAAGCTGGCGACCGTGATCGTGGTGGCGCGGTTCCTCGGCCGGCCCGGCCGCGACGTCCGGACGTGGAAATGCCTGTTCCAGGTGCTGATGATCGTCGCGGTTCCGTTCCTCCTCATCTTCAAGGAGCCGGATCTCGGCACGGCCATGATGCTCCTGCCGGTGTCGTTCTTCATGATGTTCGTGGCGGGCGTGCCGGTGAAGTACCTCGGTACGCTCGTCGGCATCGGCCTCCTCCTCATGCCGTTCGGCTGGTTCGGGCTCGATGACTATCAGAAGGAGCGAATCCTGGTGTTCTTCGACGCCGGGCGCGATCCGTTGGGCGCGGGCTGGAACAAGATCCAGTCCGAGATCGCCGTGGGGTCGGGAGGTTTTTCGGGGAAAGGGTATTTGAATGGGACGCAGAACGTGCTCGGCTTTCTGCCGCGCACGGTGGCTCCCACGGATTTCATCTACTCGGTGATCGCCGAGGAGATGGGATTCCTGGGCTCTCTCGGCCTGCTGGCGCTGTACTCGCTGGTGCTGGCCGCAGGGACCCGCGCGGCCCTCGAGGCGAGGGACAAGATGGGGCGGATGCTGGCGGTCGGCGTGACCAGCCTGCTGTTCTGCCATGTGTTCGTGAACATCGCAATGACGATCGGGCTCCTGCCGATCACGGGGCTTCCGCTCCCGCTGATCAGTTACGGGGGCTCGTTCATGGTGAGCACGATGATCGGTCTGGGCATCGTGCAGAGCGTTTATGTCAGACGGTATCAGCAATGAGGTGAATCAAACTATGTGGCAATTCCTGGCAAGCAAACTCGGATTGGGAAAGAAGATCAAAAAGGAAATCATTATCAACGCGGAGAGCCTTGAGACGCGCGTTGCCGTTCTCGAAAACGGCAACCTCGAGGAGTTCTTCATCGAACGGCCGAGCGAGGACCGCATCGTCGGCAGCGTCTTCAAGGGCAAGATCCAGAACCTGGAGGACGGCCTCCAGGCGGCGTTCATCGACATCGGGATGAAGAAGAACGCGTTCGTCCATTACTGGGACATGATCCCCGAGGACGCCGCGCGGCTCGAAGCGGAGGAGGGGGTCCAGCGGCGGCCGCGGCAGAAGCGCTACGGCCCCGGCGAAATGGCCAAGCAGTTCCCGATCGGCACGGAGATCGTCGTGCAGGTCACCAAGGCCGCCATCGGAACCAAGGGCCCGCGGGTCACCGCCAACCTGAGCGTCCCCGGGCGCTATCTCGTGATGATGCCGGGGACCAACATGAAGGGCGTGTCGCGGAAGATCGAGGACGTCAAGGAGCGGACGCGGCTCAAGAAGGTGCTCGCGCGCCTGCCGGTCCTGCCCAATATCGGCCTGATCGTCCGGACCGCCGGGTCCGGCGCGCGCAAGGTCAGCTTCGTGCGCGATGTCCGGAACCTGCTCGAGATCTGGAAGGAAATCGAGACCGGCATGAAGGAAAAGGTCGCCCCGTGCCGCCTGTACCAGGAGCCGGACCTCATCGAACGCGTCGTGCGCGATTCGCTGACCGAGGATATCGACCGCATCGTGATCGACTCCAAGGAGGCGTTTGAGCACATCCGCGACCTGGTGTCGAAAATCTCGCGCCGCGCGAAAAACAAGGTCAAGCCCTACGACGGCGAAGCGCCCATCTTCGAGCACTTCGAAGTCGAGCGCCAGTTGGAGAACTGCTTCCGCCGCAAGGTCTGGTTGAAAGGCGGCGGCTACATCATCTTCGACGAGACCGAGGCGCTCGTCGCGATCGACGTGAACACCGGCCGGCACAAGGGCGGTTCGTCGCAGGAGGAATCGATCACGCAGGTCAATATCGAGGCCGCCGTGGAAGTCGCCCGGCAGCTCCGCCTGCGCAACGTCGGCGGCCTGGTGGTCATCGACTTCATCGACATGAAGCAGAAGCGTAACCAGCACGCCGTTCATAAGGCGCTGAAGGACGCTCTGAAGCCGGACAAGGCCCGGACCAACGTCCTGCAGATTTCCCAGCTCGGACTTCTCGAGATGACGCGCCAGCGGGCGGAAGAGAGCATCCGCGCCTCGAACTACGTCGACTGCCCGTACTGCCAGGGTCGCGGCAAGGTGAAGTCCTCGCTCAGCATGAGCGTGCAGATCCAGCGCCATATCGCGGAGGTCATGCGCCGGCACCATCACGAGAAGGAGGCGCTGCCAGTCAAGATCACCGTCAACCCCTCCGTCATGGACCGTTTGCGCAAGGAGGACGAGGCCGAGCTGATCGAACTCGAACAGAAGTACGGCGGCCGCCTCACGTTCGTCTCCGACGGCAACATGCACATGGAAGACTTCACCATCGTGCACGCACAGACCGGAGAGGAACTGTACTCAAGCGTGGAGAAGTAGGCCGTCCCAATCGTCCTCGTCGTCGTCCTCGTACTCGTTCTCGAACCGTCGAGTACGACGACGAGATCGAGGACGAGGACGATTCGGGCTCACGCGATCATTCTCCAATCCTTGGATAATCGCCGCCGACTTCCTCCAAGATTCGGAAAGCCCCCTCCCTTGGGCGGGTTCATTCGCCGCGTAGTCCACGACGAAAGAAGCGTAGCCGCGCCCTCAAGGGCGTGGCGATTGGGGATGAACCCGGCAAGCAGATTCACTACCTGTCAATCCGCGCGCTTGACACAATCCAGTAATGAACATATGTTCATAATAGTGAAAGGGCCTGAACGATGCCTAGACCTTGCTGCCAGCGACAGATCGGATTCCTTCCGGGGGTGACGTACTTCAAGCCTGCGGGCGTTCCCTTGCGTGAGCTCGAGGAGGCCGTGCTGGCGCTCGACGAAGTCGAGGCCCTGCGGCTTGCCGATTTGAACGGCCTCTACCAGGAAGAGGCCGCGGAGAAGATGAAAATCTCCCGCCCGACATTCTCGCGCATTGTCGAGGGGGCGCGGAGGAAAGTGGCGGATGCGCTGATTCACGGCAAGGCGCTCCGCATGGAAGGTGGAGCCGTGGTTGTGAAAGGAGAGAACAATATGCCAGGACGAGATGGAACAGGACCGATGAGAGGGGGAAAGGGGCAGGGGAAAGGACCTTGCGGGTGCGGCCGGGGACGCGGCTGCGGAAACAAGCGGCGACACATGCGTCGCGGGCAGGCTGTCAATCCGTCGGCCGATGGAAAAGGAGCGCAGGCGTCATGAAGGTCTGCGTGCCTGTTGAGGAGTATCGCGGGCTCGAAAGCGCGGTGTACGGCCATTTCGGGTCCGCACCGCAGTTTGCAATGGTTGAAACCGATAGTATGCTGGTAGAACCGCTGTCCAATGGGGACCATGGTCATGTCCACGGCGCGTGCAGCCCGGTTCACGCGCTGGCGGGCGCGAAGCCGGACGCCGTGATTGTGGGAGGGATGGGTGCGGGTGCGTTGCGCGGCCTGAGTTCCCTCGGGGTCAGGGTGTACCGGTGCGCGGGCGGCACTGTGGCGGAAGCCGTGAGCCGCCTGAAAGCGGGGGAACTGACCGAGATGGACGAGCAAGCCGCTTGCGGCCATCACGGCGGCGGCCACGGGTGTCACTAAACCGGAAAAGGAGGAGGAGAGATGACTGAAGAAGCTGCCATACGCCTGCCGTTGATCGGGGAGAGGGCCCCGTCGTTCAAGGCGAAGACCACGCAGGGGGAGATCGACTTCCCGAAGTGCTATGAGGGGAAGTGGGTCGTGTTCTTCTCGCACCCGGCGGACTTCACGCCGGTCTGCACGACGGAGTTCATGACCT
>CALMZY010000186.1 GCA_937870865.1 uncultured Lentisphaerota bacterium
CTGGCCTCCATTACGCTGACCAACGGGGCCGACAACCTGAAATGGAAACACGATTGGTGCAACCAACTGTTCTCGCTGGAAAGCTTCTCCGACTCCGACCCGGCGGATCCCGACGCGAATCCTGACTACGTCAGTATCTTCGAGCGCTTCCGCAACGTTCACATGATCAACTGGTTCCACGTGAAGAAGTTCGAAGACGGCTTCACCAAGGATCTGCGGATCGCGGAGGAGGGGGTGGGCCCGATCGCCTATACCTCCTACTACCATCGCGTGAAGGAAGCGTATTTCCTGACGAACATCGTGGCCGATACGGACGGTGACGGCTTGAGCGACAGCTGGGAACTGATGTACTTCAACGGGATTACGAACGCGAACGTGCTGTCCGACTCCGATGACGACGGCCTGAACAACTGGGACGAGTACCTCGTCGGCTCAAACCCGACCAACGTGGACTCCGTGCTCGAGATGAATGCCGGGGCCGCTTCCAGCGCGTCGGGAGGCCAGTTCGTGATCCAGTGGCCGAGCGAGACCTGGAGAATGTATTCGCTGGAGTGGTCGACCAATCTCAACCGCAGTTTCGGCACCCGGGAAAGCCGCATCGGGGCCACGCCGCCTCTCAACTCGTACACCGACACGGTGGCGGGCGTGGGCCCGTATTTCTACCGGGTGAAGGTCCTGCCGTGACCGCGCAGGACGTCGTGGGGAGGGAGCCTGTGGAATTGGATCGTATTGCATGCTTGAGCAGATATTTTTTTTGGAGCGCTTTGTTATCGGTAACACTCACGGGTGGAGTTCGCGTTGGAGGAATCCGTTGATGAATGGGAATAGATTGGCTCTGGTCGCGCTGTTGTTTCTTGTCGGTTTGTTCAGGAGTTCAGCTGCGGCGGCAATACGCTACGTGGATGCAGACAGCACAAACCCAGTCGCGCCCTTCCTGGAATGGGCTACCGCGGCGACGAACATTCAGGATGCCGTTGATGCGGCCATCGAACACGACACTGTGCTGGTCGGCGATGGCGTATATGCAACGGGCATGCGCGAGGCCGGCTTCGCCGGTAATCGCGTCGTCATCGATAAGCCGATCTTGGTGCGGAGTCTGAATGGTCCGGCGGTCACGGTCATTCAGGGGGCCGGATCGGCGCGGTGTCTTTACCTGACCAACGGTGTCACGGTGGCCGGCTTCACCCTCACGGGGGGAGCGGGAGCCGGCGACGGAGGAGGTGTCTTCGCTGCGGATCGAAGCGTAATCTCGAACTGCATCATCCAGGGCAACAGCGCGTACGTAAGCGGAGGAGGCGTGTACGGCGGCGTGGTCTGGAATTGCGAAATCCGCGAGAATAGCGCGGACAGTGCGGAACCCGGACGGACGCACAGTGGAGGGGGCATCTCGTTCGCGGAAGTCCACAACAGC
>CALMZY010000187.1 GCA_937870865.1 uncultured Lentisphaerota bacterium
CCTCGGACCTGGGACCTGGGTTCTGGGACCTTGGCTCGAGGCTCGCGGCTCGAGGCTCGCGGCTCGGGGCTCGGGGTTCGGGTTTCGTTCCCAACCCTCAACCCTCAACTGTTCCCAACCTGCGAACTTGAGAACCTGTGAACCTGCGCACGTTCTCAATTCACCCATTCACCCATCGCCCCCTCTCCCGGCGCTTGCGGCCGACATTCCCATTGACAGGGCTCCGGCCATCCAGTAGCATAGCCAGGACGTGCCGTCCTGGCGGCACGGAGCACCCGGGCCGAGGCGGCCCGCTCACGAAGACGAAACGCATGAACGGCTCCGATCCCCTGATCATCCCCCGCGCACAGCATCCGATCTCCCGACGGAATATCAGCCCGAACGTGCTCAAGGTGCTGGCGCACCTGCGCCGCAACGGCCACACGGCCTACATTGTGGGCGGCGGGGTCCGCGACCTGCTGCTGGGGCGCCGGCCCAAGGACATGGACGTGGTCACCGACGCCACGCCCGCCCGGATCAAGAAGATCTTCCGCAATTGCCGGCTGGTGGGGCGCCGGTTCCGGCTGGCCCACGTCCATTTTCGTGACGAGATCGTGGAGGTGGCCACCTTCCGCTCGCCCGTCGATGACGCCGACGACGCGCCGGCCGAGGCGCACACCGGACCGGCAGAGCTGCCGCCGCGACTGGCCGGCATCGTCAAGAGCGAGGACGGCCAGATCCTGCGCGACAACGTGTTCGGAACGCCGGAGCAGGACGCCCGGCGGCGCGACTTCACCCTCAACGCTCTCTTCTACAACATCGACGACTTCGCCATCATCGACTACGTCGGCGGCTACCAGGACATCCAGGACCGCCGCATCCGCTCCATCGGCGACCCGAACCAGCGCTTCATCGAGGATCCCGTCCGGATGATCCGAGCGGTGCGCTTCGCCGCCGCGCTGGGCTTCACCCTCGACGCCGAGACGCACGCCGCGCTGCTGGCCCACCGCGGCCTCATCGTCAAGGCGTCGTCGGAGCGGATGTTCGAGGAGGTCCGCAAGCTGCTGCTGCTCGGCTCGGCCCGCCCCATCTTCGAGCTGCTCCACGCGACGGGGCTCTTCACCCTCGTCTTCCCGGTGGCGCAGGCCGCCCTGCCCGAAGGGGAGGGGGGCTGGTATTACGAGCATCTGCGCCGCGTGCTGGACTGGGTGGACGCCCGCGTGGCCGCCGGCGAGGCGGTGGACCTGGCCCTGCTGTTCGCCACCATGTTCGGCCCGCTCATCGAGCGGCGGGCCGGCGAGCTCCAGGGCGACGAGCCCATGAGCGCCGTGACGGCCTACAAGCAGACCGTCGGCGAGTTCGTGGCCGAGATGGCCCCCAGCGTCCGGATCCCCAACGTCGTCGGGCTGGGGATCCGGGACATCCTGAGCAACCAGTGGCGCTTCCACCGGAACCAGGGCCGCCGGGCCGCCCGGCTGCTGCGAATGCCGGTGTTCGCCGATGCGTGGACCTACTTCCGGCTCATCCACGGGAGCACGGGCCGCGGCCCGGAGCTGTGCGCGTGGTGGGAGTCGTTCCTGCAGGGCCAGGCGATGCCGGACGGCGCCCCGGCGGACGCCGGATTTGCTCCGCCGGTCAAGCGCCACCGTCGCCGCCGCCGCCGGGGTCGACGCGGGCCGGGCGAGGGTTCGGCCGCACCGCCGGACGGAGGACCCGCCGAAGGCTGGACGGGATCGGGCCTGAGTTTCTAGTCCATCACGGGGAGTGCCGAACATGAGGACGATCATCAACGCGCACCAGTTTCTCAGCCTGTCCGCGTCGATCAACTACCAACTGTCGGCCTCGCCCATCAACTGGCGGGCCGTCCTGGCCCTGGCCGTGGGCAACCGCCTCGACGAGGCGGAGAACGAGACGATCCTGGAGGCGCTCCACTACCTGGGCGAGGCGTACGGGCAGACGAAACGGCGCCTGGGGCCGTACGCCATCATCCATCCCATCCGCGCCATGGCCCTGCTCAGCCGCGCGGTGGAGAAGTTCACCCTCCTCGACCTGCTCACCATCCTCTTCCACGACAAGCAGGAGGACATCACGGCGGACCGCTACCCGGCGGACGCCTGGCGGTCGCTGGAGGCGCATTACGCCGCCCTCATCCGCCGGCTCAAGCCCGAGGACGAGTGGTTCCTCAACGAGCGGCTGGAAGTGCTGGCGATCCAGCCCGGCGAGAAATACTACAACTACCTGGGCCGGATGCTGGAGCGCGCCCACAAGACGCCGGAGCTGGTCCGGATCAAGCTGGCCGACCGGCTGGACAACACGCTGGACCTGCGCATGGACCTGTACAGCGACAAGGCCGACATCGAGTGCTACGAGATGATCTTCGCGCTGCTGTTCACCGATACGCGCGCCCGCTTCTGCGTGCGGCCGCCTCACCCGGTGCCGGGGAAGATCAACGGCGCCCGCCGGCTGTACCAGATGTTCAAGAACGCGGTGTTCCTCTCGCTGCTCCGCGACGCCGGGCTGGACCGCATCGACACGGCCTGCGAGCGCCTGTTCGCCACCATCGCCCGGACCAGCCTGTCGGAGGCGCAGCGCATCCTGCAGCACATCTTCATGTACCACCTGCAGGAGATGCAGGACCAGCGGGCGATCCTGATGGACGTGATGACGTACTGCCAGCAGGGCGCCGTCACGCGGGTCACGCCCACCAGCGCCGCCCACCGGCTGGACGGCCTGTTCAAGTACCGCTTCGACCACGAGGACAAGGAGACCCGCAACCGCAGTCTGGACGAGCTTTACAAGGACAAGCCCCTCATGGCCGAATCGGCGCTGGCTTTCATGGCGGTGTTCTCCAGCTTTCTGATGGATCCCGACTTCAAGATTCGGGGCATCGACGCGGCGGGCATCCACCCCGACTCGGCCGGCCCAGGCGCCTGATCGTCGAAGCACATTCCCCTTTGTCCAGAGTTGATGGTTGATCGTTGATGGTTGATGGTCCTTGCTCGTAATTCGTAATCGTAATTTGTAATCGCAATCGGACTCGGACCTGGGACCTGGGTCTTGGGTTCTGGGGTCTGTATTCCAGGTCCCCGCACCCAGGACCCAGGTCCTTTCCCATTCACCCATTCACCCATTCACCCTTTCCCCCCCGCCTCTGCCCAATGGCAAATGACCATTGCAAAATGATCAATGACAAATGATGCCCTCTCTGTATCCTCCGTGCCTTCGTGGTGAATGATTCGGACTTCGGTTTTCGTGCTCGTAATCGTAATTCGTAATCGTGATCGTAATCGTGATCGTCATCGAGCCGTTTGAAGGTTCGCGGATAGTTGATTGTTGATGGTTGATCGTTGATGGTTGAGCGTTCGGCACGCGCCCGGCCCGAAAGGGCCGGACTGGATTAGCCAGGGGCGCAGCCCCTGGTGGGCGGCGGTTTGTTGCGTGGTCGCCCCAGCGGGGCGACGGATCAATTTCAACGACGGCCAGAAGGAACACCACTCAACCAACAACCATCAACGATCAACTATCCGCGAACCTGAGAACCTGCGAACCTGTGAACCTGCGAACGTTCTCAATTCACCCATTCCCCCTTTCCCCCCTCTGCTTCGCTCCCGTGATACACTGGGGGCCGTCCGCCGGGCCGCCGACC
>CALMZY010000188.1 GCA_937870865.1 uncultured Lentisphaerota bacterium
TGCCGACGATGGCCAGGCCGAAGATCAGGAAGGCGATGGCGAGGAAGGGAATGCGCTCGAACAGCCCGGATAGCTCGCCGAGTTCGGTAGTTCCGGTGCGGCGGAAGACGAGCCCGTCCATCACGAGGATGTAGCCAAGCCAGAGGGGGAAAAACAGGTGGTCTTTCAGGATTCCGAGCCACGGGAATCTTCCCCACGCGCAGATCCAAGTAAGGACATTCAGAATCAATCCAAACCAGAACCAGCGGGGCAGTTCCGAGCGTCGAGCGTCAAGGGTCAAGTTTCCAGTTTCCCTCCTGAACCCAAACCACCCCGGCCTCGCCAGCAGCGCAAACCCGAGCACCTCGAGCACTCCAAACAACCCGAACACCGGCCAGGAGAACGGCGCGTGGCGGATGTACTGCGTCAGGGGCGGGAATTCGTGGAACTCGGCAGGCAGGCCGGCATACAGGCCGCCGGCGATCGGCGAAGCGATCAGAAGGAACAACCCGATCCAGAGGCGCGTGCGGCGGTTCATGATATCATTCCGGGTTGAAACCGGCCTTCCGAGCGCGTATTTTCGCACCATGTTTCCGCGATGCAAGAGGTTCTTGGGCGTTTGCGCGGCCGCGTGGTTTCTGTCCGCCTTCGCGCTGAACGCGGCGGAACGGCCGGGAATGGCCGGCATTCCGGTCGGCGAAACGCTCAAGTATGACATCTACTGGGGCTTCATTCCGGTCGGCCACAGCGAGATCACGAGTTCATGGGTTGAGGAGGACGGCCGGCCGCTCATCAACCTCCGGTTCACGGCCCGGAGCAACCGCTTCGTGGAGAAGATTTATCCCGTCAACGACCGCGTTGACTGCTTCATCGATCCGCAGACCCTCCTGCCGGTGCGTCTGGTCAAGCGGACGAGCGAGGGGCGCTACCTGTGTGACGACACGTTGACCTTCGACCGGGACGCGAACACGGCCGCGTGGGAGGACCGCGAGCGCGGGACGAACTGCGAGTACGCGGTGGCACAGGACACGCGGGATTGCTTCTCGCTGATGTACGTACTGCGCGAGCGGGATCTGCGGCGCGGCGAGCCCCAGAGTTTCACGATCGCGAACGACAACCGGATGCACGACATCCTCATCCGCATGGGCGGGGAGGAGAAGGTGGACTTGCCCGACGGCCGCGAGGTCATGGCCAACCGGATGAGCGTGGAGCAGGCGAAGAAGGGCTTGTTTGTCCGGAAGGTGCCGGGCGCGGTCTGGGTGTCGCGCGAAGACCCGCGCGTGATCCTGAAGATGCTCGTGCGCGTGCCGGTGGGAAGCGTCCGTGTGGTGCTGGCGGGGCGGGAGGAATCGCCCGCGGTGTCCGTCGTGGAGAGAGCCGTCGCGCCGCAGAAAGTGGAAATCGCCAAAGGAGTTCTATGATCAGATTTTGCTGTCTGCTGTTTGCCGCCTGCCTGCTTTGCGGGAGCGCCCGGGGCGAAACGCTGGCTGAGCGGATCCTCGTCAGTTACGACCCCGTTCGGAGCGTGAGCTGTGAAGTCCGGAAGGACAGCGAAGCCGGCGGCCGCACCATGCGGATGCTCAGCCGCGTCTACTACGAGAAACCGGACCGCCTGCACGTGGACCAGCCCGCGCCCATTCCGCGCCGGATCGTGGCCGACGGTACGACCTTCTACAGCTACATCGAGGGCGACCCCAAGGGGTTCTCCCGGCCGATCGCGAAACTGAACGAGGAAATGCAGATCAACCTGCGCAAGGTCCCGGGCACGGCGATGGATCATCTCCTTAAGTTGAAGGGCGTTGCCGAGACCAACCTTCCGCCGACCGCCGAGTTCGCGGAGCGGAAGGGCTACGACACCGGCAAGCTGTTCGTGGTCCTGTCGACGGATGCCACCGGCCGGCTGGCCCGGATTGAATTCTTCTCATCTCCCGCGATGGAGGAAACCAACCTGCGGTGCGACTACAGCGATTTCCGGCAGGTGGACGGCGGAGCCTGGATTCCGTGCCTGCACAAGGCGGTCCTGCGGCTTGGGGGCGTTGAATCGAGGGAGACCACTCGCGTGGACAACCTGGCCGTGAACCAGGCGATCCCGGCGAACCTTTTTGTGGCGGCGCCGTTTTTCAAGGACGTCGAATTCGTGGACAGCTTTGAGGAAATCTACCGATAAAAAGTCCAAAAAAACTTGCGCATTGGAAAGCAGGGAATAGAGTAACGGACAGTCAACAGGAGGTGCTATGAAGAAAGTACTGGCGTGTTTGCTGGTCGTAGTGTTCCTGATGGGTAGTGTGAATGTCGCAACCGCGGCTTCGCAAGGTTCGGGCCGTGGCGGCGTCATGGGGTTCATCGCGGGCTGCTGCTTTGGTATCCGCGCAGGCGGCGCGTACAATGACGGCAAGGAGATTCACTGGCGCGAGTGGGTCAGCCTGATCCCGTACGTCAATATCATCTTCTACATCTGGAATGGTATTGACGGGGCGAATGGAGTCTCGACCAAGGACTACGCGGCCAAGTACGGCGCGATGTACTACTAACTCTTCAAGCGAAAGGATCATGATGAAAAAGATAATCGTTTGCATGCTCGTAGTCGCCTTCCTGATGAGCACGGTCAGCGTGGTCTCGGCGGAATCGTCGGGCCGCGGCGGGATCATGGGTTTCATCGCGGGCTGCTGCTTCGGTATCCGGAGCGGTGGTGAATACAACAGCGGCAAGGAAATTCACTGGCGCGAATGGGTTATGCTGATTCCGATCGCGAACATCGTGTTTGCCGTCTGGAACGGCATCGACGGCGCGAACGGCGTGACGACGAAGGATTACGCCGCGCAGTACGGCGCGATGTATTACTAACGCGCGAGTTGGATGCGAATGCGAACTTGGAGGATTCCGGGCGCTCTGCCCGGAATCCTCTTTTTTTGGGCGTGGGCGGTGGTCGCCGCGGCGGGCGAACTGGCGTTGGACCTTTTCGCGGAAGGGGATTGGCTGGGCTGCCGTCGCGAGTGCGGGCGGACGTTGTCGCAGGCGCCGGAGAATGAATCGGCCCGCCTTCTCGCCGCCGTGTGCGGATTTCGCCTGACCAACGGGGTTGATCGGGCGGTTGATGTCCTGGGCGGCCTCGCCGCGTCCGCCACGTCGGCAAACGTCCGCGCGATGGCGGCGTATGAACTGGGGCGCTGCTCCTGGAGCCGGGGCGATTCCGGAAATGCCTTCCGGCTGTTTCGGCAAACTTTTCTCGAAACCTCGTCGGAGGACCTTTTCCTGCGTGCGGGCTGCTCGCTCGATCTTCTGGTCCGGGATTTTCCAACGCTTGGAAAAAACGACCGCCAGCTTTTCCAATCCTTGGACACTTCGCGCGTGCTCTGGACGCCCGACATCATCCGCGAATGCTTGCCGCAGCAGAAGCAGGGCGGTGCGCTGTCGAAGCCGGGCCAATGGATCGTGGCGTTCTACCGCGAGATGGTGCGTCCGGCGATCGGCGGACGCTGTTCTCTGGAACCGAGTTGTTCGGAGTATTTCAAGCAGGCCAGCGAGAAGCACGGTCTGCTGGGTCTTCCCATCCAGGCCGACCGGTTCATCCGCGAGCCGTCGGTTGTGCAGGCGGCGGAAAAAC
>CALMZY010000189.1 GCA_937870865.1 uncultured Lentisphaerota bacterium
GGGGTACACGACGCCGGGCGTGGCGGGGGAACATCACGTGCGGGTGAGAGTGAACGGGACGGAGGTGGGCGAGGGGCGGTGGACGGGAAGCGTGCCGTACGAGTTTCGCGCGACGTTCGGGCAAAACATTTTACGAGACGGGGAGAACACGGTGGAGGTGGAGGGGGTTCTGGACACGGGCGCGCCGTACAGCGTGTTCTACGTGGACGCGCTGGAGGTGGAGTACGGACGGAGGTACCGGGCGGAGGACGACGAGTTGGAGGTGAGGGGGGAGACGAACCGGGTGGTGACGGTGAAGGGGTTCTCGAACAGCGGGGTGAACGTACTGGAGATCACGGACGCGAAGAAGATTTCGGTGGTGACGGGGACGCGGGTGGAGGCGGCGGAGGGGGCGTGGCAGGTGAGCTGGGTTCCGTCGAGCGGGACGGCGAAGTACGTGGCGTACACGGCAGAGGCGGTGAAGACGCCGGCGGAGCTGGTGGCGGTGGTGCCGACGACGCTGACGCGGACGCAGAACGAGGGGCAGTACGTGGTGATCGCGCCGCGGGAGCTGATGGAGGCGGCGCAGGAGCTGGCGGAGTACCGGGCGGGGCAGGGGTACGTGACGAAGGTGGTGGATGTGGAGGCGATCTACGACGCGTTCAACGACGGGATCGCGAGTCCGTGGGCGATCCGGGAGTTCATCCGCTACGCGTATGGGAGCTGGGCGGTGGGTCCGGAGTACGTGGTGTTGATCGGGGAGGGCTCGTACGACTACAAGAACTATCTGGGGAACGGGGACTGCGTGATGCCGCCGAAGATGGTGGGGACGCCGGACGGGCTGTTCGAGTCGGACACGTGGTACGGGGATGTGGAGAACGAGGACGGGGTTCCGGAGGTGGCGGTGGGCCGGTTGCCGGTGATGACGGCGGAGGAGTTGAGGGGGCTGATCGGGAAGATCGCGGCGTACGAATCGGCATCGGGGGATTGGACGCGGAGAGTGATGCTGGTGGCGGACAACGCGGACGAGGCGGGAGAGTTTCCGGAGGACAGCGACCGGATGGGGATGCTGGTTCCGGGCGAATATCTCAAAGAACGGATTTACCTGGGGGACTGGACGATCGGGGACGCGCGAGTTGCGATTCTGAACGGGATCAACGCCGGAGCGCTGCTGTTCAACTACATCGGGCATGGGGCGCTGGACCGGCTGGCGCAGGAGGGGCTGCTGAAGACGACGGATGTGGCGGGGCTGAGCAATGGGGAGAAGCAGCCGGTGGTGCTGGCGTTCACGTGCGTGGCGGGTCGGTACGGAGTGCCGGGGTTCGACTGCCTGGGCGAGTTGCTGCTGCTGAAAGAAGGCGGTGGAGCGGCGGCGGTATGGGCGCCCTCGGGGCTGTCGATGAACACCCAGGCGATGGTGCTGGACGAAGGCTTTATGCAGTCGCGATTTACGGACGGCGAGCGGGTTGTGGGGGCTGCCGTGTTGAGCGCCCTGGAAGACTACGGCGCGTCCGGAAACGACAAGTACATGCTTCGAATCTATAACTTGTTGGGCGATCCCGCCTTACACGTTAAATAGCTTGGCTTTTTCCCTCAGGTCTCCTACTTTCTCTCTTCCAAAAGGAAGGCCGCTCTTTTCTTATGTAACCGCTGGATGAACGTGTCGCTTTGGGGTATTTTTATCGCCTAATAAACCTATTGGGGTGAGGATCTGTAGCCAACTCACACGGAAAGAAGCTTCGATGCAAAAAACAGGTGCCACCACTGTACTCTGGCTGCTCCTCCTTGGCTTCGTTTCGTTGGCTCGTGCGCAGAATCCCGCCGGCGGTCTCCTGATCGATCCGATCGTTGGGTACAACCTGGTGGTGGATTCGAACATCGAGACCCCTGCGGGGCGTTCGCCGACGGCGGCGTATCTCGGTGTGAAGTTCTGCAATACGAACGACTACGCCGTCTCGAATGTCGTGGCCTACATCGGTGACTTCGACGCGCAGACTCCCGGTTACTACCCGGTCACGATGACCAACAAGCCCGGGCCGGGCCTTTCACCTTTCTCGCTCACGCAGGAATCGGGCGCGGCGGATCCCGAGAACGATGCCAGGCGCGTGATTGGGACGATCCCGCCCGGCGAATGCCTCGTGGAGTACTGGCTCATCAGTTACCCTCTGTTGGACTCCGCGGGCAACGCGGTGCATGCCCCCAGCGTGGGGCCGGAAGACGACCTGGTCTTATACTATGACATCTGGGCGGAAGCGGAAATGCCCGGCGGGGCCGTTTCGACGGCGGCCGTGACTCGGACGGTGACCTGCCGCAACGAGATCACGGCCATGGCCAACAAGATCATGCCGAACAACGCCAACAAGGTGCCCCAGGAGTATCTCGATTTGCTGGAGCAGTATTGGCCGGAATGGACGAACACATCTTACGACGGCACCGTGGGAACGAAGATCATCGTCGAGGGCTACTGGTACGATCTCGGCAATATCGGGGTGGGGTTCGACAATAACGGCGACCTTGTCCCCGACCACAACGCATGGATGCAGCCCGTGGGAGATCCGGGTTCGTTCGATGCCTCCTGTTTCCGGCTGGTCAAGACGCGCGCCATGGTCGTCGTGAAACTGATCCCCGACGGAGAGAAGGTCTACATCGTGGAGGACCAGCTGTACTTCGAGCACGTCCCCGAGAACAGCGGGGCGATCGGATTGGTCCTGTATGAGTTCATGCCGTTGCGGCCGAACTGCTACAGCACGCTGACGCCGTATCAGGAAGTGGCTTCCGGGTTCGACAACGAGAAGTTCAACGGCGACTACGGCGCGCCGGGGCAGACCCTGACCGGCGGCACCTCGCTGCTGGCCATCGCGAAATCGGTAGACCCGCTCGTGACGCGGCCCGGGAGCAATATCGCCTACGCGGTGACCTATACGAACTCGGGCCCGGACGCTTCGGGGCGGCCGGACATCGGGCTCCCGCTGGTGGTCCAGGATTCGATCCCCACGGGCACGGTCTACGTGGCCGGCAGCGCCGTGTCCGACAACGTGCT
>CALMZY010000190.1 GCA_937870865.1 uncultured Lentisphaerota bacterium
CCACGGAGAACCAGCATCCCGTGCTGTCCAGGGTCTCGAATCGAGCGTCCGCTTCTGTGCGGCTCGCAAGACGGAAAGCCACAGGACCCGTCGCTAACCTTAACCGACCTCGGTTGTTCAGAATCCAGAACTTGTTTGTGGCTCCGTAAACGGCAACCGTCTTCCTCCACGGCCAAGCGTTTGCGTCATTGAAGTTATATCTTGTCGGCCCATCGAACGTATTGAGATAGAACTCGGTCCGCTCGTTCGCCGTGTTCGTCTCTCCGGCCGTGTTCTCGATCACGTCCGGCATGTACGGATGCGCCGCGTAGTTCGCGCGCGTGTACTGTGCCAACTTGTTCGACAGCACCGTAAACGAGTCTGTTTTCACGTTCGGCTGGATGTTTGTGTTAACGCTGCTGGAACTGCCGCCGATTCGGTAGTCCAGCCCCCAACCCGACCAAGGCCAACGCGTATCGTCGTACCCGAAATGGCGGAAGTTCCACTGCCCCCAATGAATGCCGCTCGCGTGGAATTGCCGGACGAAGTAGTCGATATTCTGCACGGTGATCGAACCGAATTCGCCGATAAAGACCGGCACCTGCCGCTCGGCCATGAACCGCGTGTACGTCCGTACAATCCGATCCGCAATCTCCTTCTGGGTGGCGAAACTGACGTCGTACGTGTCGTTCGGACACCACGGCCCCGAGTGATCGTAGTGATGGAACTCGTACACCACATTGGTCCAGCCCCGGCTCGCTGGCGCCGGGCACGTCCAAATATCGTTCCACATGTTCGTGTACATGAAGTTGCTCTCGATAATGATCAGATGATTCGTGTCCTTGGCCCGGATGGCGGAATACAGAGTGGAAGCCAACAGCAGGATGCTATTGGAGTAGACTTGCTGATAGACGGCCACGGTATTGTTGCTTCGATACGGGTCCGGCTCGTTGAAGAGGTCGTACCCCGCGACCGCCCGGTTGGTGGAATACCGCTCCGCGATCTTCGCCCACAGATTCGAGGTCCGCTCTTTGTAAATCTGACTCGTCCAGACCGCGTTCCGCAGTCCCTCCGGCTGGCCGCTGTGATCAGAGTAGTTCTGTCCGCCGGGGGTTCCGTGCAGATCGAGGATGCACCACATCCGACGCTTCTGGCACTCTGAAAGGACCCAATCGAGCCGCGCCCAGCCATTGCTCAGGTAGTTGGTCCCCGTTTCGTCCTGCAACAGGTTGTACAGGAACGGCAACCGGATGCAGTTGTAGCCGAGTGACTTGAGATGATCGAGGTCGTTGGTTGTAAAGTAACTGTTGCGGAACGTGTCCAGCAGCGGTTGCGTATTCGCATCGCGGTAGAACCGAAAACGATAGATATTGCCAACGCCGTCGTTTAGCCCTTTGAAGTACACATCGTGCGTGCCCGAAACGGAAATGCCGGACAAGCGCTGTTCCGTGTACGTGCCCCAGCCGGACCCGGTGTCTAAAACCCTCATGGTTCCGACCATGGTTCCCGTCAGGCTGTCCGTGTGAATCTCGAAATACCGTTGCGTCGCATCGCCCAGCGTGACAATGACCGATAAATTGCTGACGCCGGTCCCGAAGTTCACGTTGGCGAACCGAATCCAGGAACCGTTGTTGAACCCGCCGATCACCAGCTTTCCGTCCCAGGACTGCGTGTTGATGCCGGATGCACCGCTGTTCTGTGCAGCCAAGAGATTGGTTGCATAATCCACGTTATTAACGAGGAAATCTCGAAGCGTGGTTTCATCCATGTGGTTGGTCGCGGTGCTCTTGCCCACAGCGTTGGTGAAGTTTTTCGGCTCGAAGCCCACCATCCACTGCTCAAAGGCCAACCACCCGCCGATGTTCACAGCCTTGAGCGTGACCACGTTGTTCGACTCGTCCTTGATGTACCGGCCGTCCTGATGGAGAAACAGCGGCGGAGGGATGGACCAGTTCGTCGGGTCCGTTCCGTTCCGGAATTCCTCCAGGTTCGAATAACCGTCTCCGTCCGGATCCAGGAACTCCTCGTACATCGTGGCGATTTCGTTGCTGCTCAGGGCCGTTTTGTAGAGCCGCACATCGTCCAGTTTGCCCTTCCAGTGATACGTGTATGAAGGATCGTCTGCCCAACCGATCCGGATTTCCGACATCTTCGCAGAACCGAACGCACCACTCGTAACGGCCTTCCGTACTCCATCCGCATAGAGACTCCCGTTTGTTCCGTCGTAGCTCAATACCAGATGAACCCATCGCCCCGTAATTGTCATGGGGGCAATGGCGTTGTTGTAACTGCACGCCCCAAACGCCCCTTCTATGCCTGCGTAATCCTGATCATATCCCATCCAGAAACCCGAGTAAGAGTCGCCGCCGCAGTTGGTCATGTCGGCCATGACGGATGGATACTTGTCGGCTGCAGAGCCGTCATACCATGCCCAAGCGCTGATCGCGAACTGGGAGCCCGTAACGAGGGCTGGGTTTTGAGGAATCCGAACATAGTCGTCCGTGCCGTCAAACGCGAGCGCGCTCCCGAGTTTTCCATCCTCCCACGCCGTCGTCATGTTCATCAACTGCCCGTCATAATCCGCACCCGCCGAATTGAACGCGCTTGTCCCGGCTCCCTCGTCGAATTTCCACCACCCCTCTCCGGTCCCCGGCACAGGAGAGGTTGGATTCAGCCCGTATCGCTTTTCCCACCAGTCCGGAATACTGTCGTTGTCCGAATCGTACGCGATGTCGAAATTGAACGCCGTTTTGAGCTGGCCAAGATTGGCCATCGCGAAATCGGCATCGTCGGTCGTCGCCGCTGTCCACGGACACGCACCCGCGAAGTCTTCCGCAATGAGACGGACATAGAACGGTTCCGCCACATACTTCAGCTGACCAAGGTTGATGGGCACGTAGTTGTTCGAGGTCGTGAACGACGACACCAGAGCGGCAACGCCCGTGCCCGCGCCGCCGGGCAGATTCGTTTGAAGCTCTTCATAC
>CALMZY010000191.1 GCA_937870865.1 uncultured Lentisphaerota bacterium
GAGCTCGGCTTCTGGATCATGCTCTCCGGCATCCTCGGCGCGCGCGTGGCCTACATCCTGGCCAACCTGGGCGTCTACATGGAGAACCCGGTCGAAATCATCCGCCTCGACAAGGGCGGCCTGGTGTTCTACGGCGGGTTCATCGGCGCCGCGGTCTGCCTCGTGTTCCTCGCCCGCGTGCGCAAGGAGCCGCTGCTGAAGCTCGCGGACTTCACGGTCACGGGCCTGCCGGTCGGGCACGCCATCGGCCGCGTCGGCTGTTTCATCAACGGCTGCTGCTATGGATCCGTGACGACGGCGCCGTGGGGGGTGTGTACCGCGGATGCGGTCCGGCACCCGACCCAGCTCTACGAAGCGGCGTTCAACCTGTGCGTGTACGGCCTCCTGCTCTGGTTCTTCCCCAAACGCAAGCAGTACGGCCAGGTTCTCGCGCTGTACCTGCTCGCCTATCCCGTCGGCCGGTTCCTGCTGGAGTTCCTCCGCGGCGACGAACGCCTGCGCTGGCTCGGACTCGACGTGGCGCAGGTGGTGAGCCTGACGCTGTTCGCCATCGGCGCCATTCTCTGGCGGGCGTTACGGGAGAAAAAGCGGGAGTAATGGAGTGCTGGAGTGATGGAGTAATGGACAAGACCGGAAATTCATCCTCCCAACACTCCATCACTCCATCACTCCATCACTCCCTTGTCTTTTCCGGCCCCTCCACTCGCCTGGACCATTGGCTCGCTGCCCGACTGCCCGACCTCTCCCGCGCGCGATGGCAGGAGCTGATCAAGGAAGGACACGTCCGCGTCAACGGGCAGCCGAAGAAGCCGCACTACGAGCTTCGCGAGAACGATGTCGTCGACTACGAAATCCCGCCGCCGCAGCCAACTGAACTCGTCGCGCAGGACATTCCGCTGACCATTCTTTTCGAGGATTCCGACATCCTCGTACTGAACAAGCCGCCCGGCCTCGTCGTCCATCCCGCGCCCGGCCATTCCGACGGCACACTCGTCAACGCCCTGCTCCATCACTGCAAGGATTTGAAGGGCATCGGCGGCGAAAAACGGCCCGGCATCGTGCATCGCCTCGACCGTGACACGAGCGGCGTGCTGGTCATCGCCAAGAACGAGACGGCGATGAAGCGGCTGGCGGCGCAGTTCAAGTCGCGCGAGGTCCGCAAGCAGTACGCGGCGCTCGTCTGGGGCTGCCCGGCGCCGGAATCGGGAACCATCCGGACGATGATTGGAAGGAATCCGCACGACCGGAAGAAGATGAGCGCCAAGCCGACCTCGGGCCGGCCCGCAGTCACGCACTACGAAACGGTTCGGAAATTCCCGGAGGCTTCGTTCCTGCGGATTCGCATCGAGACGGGCCGCACGCACCAGATCCGCGTCCATATGGCCCACATCGGCCACCCCGTCATCGGCGACACGCAATACGGCCGCGCGCGGAAGACGAATCGCCCCATCCACGCCGCGCGCCAGATGCTTCACGCCGAACAGCTCGCCTTCGCGCACCCGATCACCGGCAAGACGCTGGAGTTTACCGCCCCAATCCCGGGAGACATGCAGACGCTGCTGAATCAGTTCGGGGACGACAGGACGATTGAAAGCAGAATCATGGGATTGAAATGAGCCCTCGATGGCCGATCGGTGTACTCAAGGCAACTTCCGGCAGATGATTCTGCCGCCAATGATTTTGTCATCCCCAAGCCGTTACGGCGATCCCAGCGCTTTCGCGAGTTCCTCGTCCGCCTCGGCGCCCAGGGCCATGGCATTGAGGTAATGCTGGCGGGCTTTTTCCCTGTCCGCCGGCTCGGCAACGAGGAGAACCTGCGCGAGGTTGAAGTGCGCGTCGCCCAGCTGGGAATCCAGCGCCACGGCCTTCTCGAGCGCGATTCGCGCGGAACGCGTGTCGCCCAGCCCCATCCAGGCGGCGCCCAACGCGTTCTGCGCGCGGGCGTTGGACGGATCGTTCACCACGAGCGGCGTGAGAACCTCGACGGCGGAATTGTACTTTCCGGCCATGCAATAGGCGGTCCCCAGCAGGACGCGGGCCTGCGCGTCATCGCGATCCGCGAACGCCACCGCGGAAAAGACGGCAATGGCTTCATCCAGCTGGCCCAATCGTACCAGGCACCGGCCAAGTGCCTTGCGCGCCTCGGCGTACGCCGGGCGGGCGACCAGAATTTTTTCATAAATGCCGCGCGCACCGGCGTAATCCCCCGAGCGTTCGCGGGCCAGGCCGTCGTGCATTTTGGGAAGGACGTCATCGGCATTTGCCGGCACGGCCATGGCAAAAACGGCAGGGCCTTCCGTGACCGCCTTCTCCAGCTGTTGCTTCAGCGCCTCGACCTCCGCCACCAGCGCCGCCCGGTCCTGCTCAGGCTGCGCGGCCTGACTGTCCGCGCCCTCCGCGGGCGCACCCTCGGGGGCCTGCGGCTGGACTTCGGGACTGGCTTCCAACTCCGGGCTTGCCTCGTCGGCGGACAATACGGGCGTCGAATTCGTCACCAGCTCGTCCGCGTTCTGTCCCGTCTCCCGGCCGATCATCTCGATCTGGCCCGCGCAATACGCGATCCGGAATCGCACGGTGTCAGGCTCCCAGTCCGGCTGGGTGGCGGCGAGCTGACGGTACAAGCCCAGCGCGTCGCGATAGCCGGAGATGGCTCCCGCCCAGTCTTCGTTGTCGCGGGCCTGATCGGCCAGCGTCATCGATGTGTACGCATCCGTCGCCGCGCTGATGATGCTGTCCGCATCCTCTTCCTGCGCGAACGCGGCAGGCGCCGCGAGCAAGGCGGCCGCCAGCATCAGGCACATCCAGGACCGTTGAGCATGTGCGTGTTTTTTCATTGGTACAGTATGCCCTCCAGTTTCTCGTCGCGCGCGTTTCCAAGCCGGAGTGACGCCTGATAATACTGCCGCGCCTTGTCCAGCTGCGGACGATCATCCGTGGCCAGGATGACGGCCAGGTTGAAATTCGCCTCGGCCAGGTTCGGATCCAGCGCGATCGCCTGCTCCAGCTCGTCCACCGCGTGCACCCGCTTGCCCTGCGCGTACCGCACAATGCCGAGGTAGTTGTGCCATTGCGCGTCCTTCGGATCCTGCCGGATGGCGCGCTCCAGCATGGCCGTTGCGTATTTCATGTCGCCCTGTTTCCAGGCTACGATGCCCGCCAACCCAAGGGCCGCCGGATTGCGCGGCTCGACCGTGACCACTTCTTCCGCCAGTTTCCTCGCCCCCTCCAGGTCGCCCCGGGCGTACCGGCAGGACCCCAGCCCGACCCGCGCGGAGGCAAGAAGCGGATCCATGACGAGGGCGGACGAGAACATCTTTTCTGCCTCATCGGCATTTCCGGCGCGCAGCAGCCGGTTCCCCTCGGCCACCATCTGGGCTGCGCTCATCAGGGAATCCACGGCGGCGGGTGCCGGAGCGGCAGGCGGATTTACGGCGGCGGCCGCGGGAGCGGCCGGCGCAGGGGCCGCCGCGCCGCGCATCTGCTCTTTCATCATCGCATCGCGCGCGGCCAGCGCCGAGCGCAGGTCGCGAATTTCCGTCTCGCGCTGCTGCAGGATGATCTTCTGCGCCTCCATCTGCTGCTTCTGCTCGGCCACCTTCGCGTCCGGCATCTCCGTCGGTGCGCGGCCCTTGAAGACGTTCACGTCATTCTTCAGATTCGACAATGCCGTTTCGCCCTCGGCGATTTTCTTCGCCGTTTCCGCCGCCCGACCCTCGACCTGCTGAACCTGCGTCTGCAGCGCCGCGAGTTTGCGCTGGAGGTCGTAGAGCTCGTTGTTGAGCTGTGATTGGAGCTTCTTCTGCTCGGCCGTGTACCGATCGAGACGATCCACCTTCGTCTCGAAGCCGCGCCGTTCCTGTTTCACCTGCCGGGGAGTCACCGCCGGCCGCGCCACGGCAGGCGCCGGGGCCGGGGCGACGGCGCTCTGCACGCTCGATGTCGGGGCAACGACCGCCGGCGGCGCCTTGGGAGGCATGGGGACAACACCCCTGGCACTTGCCCGGGGACTTCTGCAGCCCGCGAGAATCACGATGGCCGGAACGAGAACGATGGCGACCCACGTACGCTGTTTCATCCGTTGTCTCCCTTTGATTGGAGCGGGCATTTTCCGCAAAACGACTGGCAATATCAAGCCGTCATCCGCCCCGCCTCGCAGACGGTCCCGCCCCGAGGTCCCCGTCGCACCGCAGGCTGTAATTTTTTGTGGCGCAGACGGCCGTCTTTATCCATATTGATGCGCCGTGAGCTCAAACTACAGCAGCGAATACAAAGATCGGGGCGCACACCGTTTTCACGCAAGGCATCGCGCCGTCAAGAAACTCTCCACCCTGTCGCTCGTGCTGGGCATCCTCTGCCTTCTCATCAGCGGAATCACGCTGTGCGTTTCCTTTTTCGGCACAGCCGTCATGCGGCACAAATTCCTGGTGATGACCCTTTGCTACTTGGGCGTCGGGCTCGTCCTGCTGGCCGTCCGGTGGGGACTGGAGATCTTCCGCAATCGCGTGCCCTCGAAGCACGGCCGGACCCATTACCATCCGCGGCTGGACAGCGATTCGATCCCGCCGAGGCAGGCGCTTCCGCTGAACGGCAAGTCCGCCGCGGTTCCCGCCGGAGAGAAGGACGGGGCGGCGCTGGTGCTGGTCCTCATCCTTCTCGCGCTCATCGCGGGCCTCGTGACGGAAACGCAGATCGCGGCGCGCATCTCCCTGCGCCATCAACAGACCCGCCTGCTCCAGGCGCGACTCCAGAACGCGGCCGCCGACGCGGCGTGGCACGCCCTGCGGAAGCTCGCGGACGACGAGGACCTCGCGGTCGATCATACGAACGAAGCGTGGTCCGCAACGGAGGAAGTCACGGACCCGGCGGGCATCGCGACCCGGGTAAAAGTGACTGACCGGGATAGCCGTTTCGATCTCAACAACCTCGCCATCCAGCCGCCGCCGTCCGGCGCGCGCCCGGCCGGGGATATCGCGATGGATATCATGACGCTCTGCGGCGATTTCGCGCCCGCGGATCGCATCGCCCCCCTCGCGGACTGGGTGGACTCGAACGACGAAGGCTTCGCCGAGAAGTCGCGGTACATGCAGCAGGAACCGCCCTACGGAGCCGCGAACCGGCCCCTCTACGCCCTGAGCGAGATTCTCTGGGTGCAGGGATTCGACCGGGCGTATTTCAACCGGCACGAACGGCACAGCCCCGTGGAGATGTTCAACGCCGATGTTGTGGATTGCCTGGATGCGCTGCCCGGCCTGCAGGCCTCCGCCACTCCCATCAACGTGAACACGGCCAACAAGGAAGTCCTGCTGGGGGTGCTGGGCATGGCGCAGGAAAGCATGGTTCAACTGATCCGGACGCAAAGAAGCGAAAGCCCGATCCGCTCCGTCGACCGGCTCTACGGGCAGATCGGCCAGACGGTTCCGGAGCCGCTCCGGCCGTATCTCGGCACGAGAAGTCGCTTCTTCGCCGTCGACGCGCAGGCGCATGCCGAGGGACGCACCGAGCGCCTGCGGGTCCTCGCCCAGCGCGATTCCAGCGGGAACGTGGAAGTGCTGCAGTGGGTTTTTTGATGGAGGCATGATGTGCCGGATTCCTTTGTCTACCAGGTAAACACCGCCTACGGCGCGGATCTCTCGCCCGGCCGGCTCATCATCGTCAAATCCGTGCGCCGCCGCGGCAAGGACGCCGAGACTTCCGTCGTGTACGACGAAGACCCGGGCTCCGTGCCGGCGGACGTTCTGGACTCCATCCGGAACGAAATGAACAAGGGCCAGGCCGTCGTCGCCGCCTGCCTGCCGTCCAGCGAGAGCTTCGCCCGCTGGCTCCAAACGCCGCTCGCGTCCCGGGCCAAGGCGCGCAAGGTCGCCCCCTCCCTGCTCGACATCCAGCTCCCCTTCCCCCTGGAGGAATGCGTCCACGACACCATTCAATTCCGCGAGTCGGGCGACGGCCGGATCGACGTGCTCGCCGTGGCGGCGCGGACGAGCGACATCGCCGCGCGGCTGGAACTTCTCCGGCGGGCCGGCATCGAGCCGATGCGCCTGGACCACGAGGCGCTTGCCCTCTGGGCGCAGGGCCGGCGCGAGATTCCCGCCGAGCGCGACGCCTTGCGGGTCATCGCGTATGTCGGCGCCGACCACAGCACCCTGGTGTTCGGACGCGGTACGGAATTTCTCAGCACGCACAGCATTCGCGCCGGGGCCGCCGCGCTGGAAGCCGCGGACTCCGAGCCCGCGCGCCGTTTCATCCAGAGAGCCCAGCAGTTGCTGCGTTCCCATATTCCGGAACAGGGCGCGCCCGCCGCGCAGTGGGTCTGGACGGGACCGGCGATCTCGAAAACGTTCACCCGCGCCCTGGAAGCGGGATTCGAGTCGTTCGGAGACATCACGTTTCTATCGGCGCGCGATCCCGCCCGGTTTCTTGCGCGCGGCATCGCCGGGAGCGTCCTGGACAACCAGACGCCCGCCTGTAATTTCCGGCTGGGCGCGCTCGCGCACCCGGAGGAACTGCGCCACCGCAGCCGGGAGAAAACGCGGATCGCCGCCGTGTTCCTCGCCGCGGGCCTGGTTCTCTGCGGGCTGAACGCCGGCTGGCGCCTGCTTCTCGCGAAGCAGAAGGAGTCCGTCCAGGAGGAGCTGACGTCCCTGGCGCAGCAAATGTCCCGGACGAGCCGCGTGCCGCGCGGACAGGAAGTGCTCGTCGCCGAGCGCGCCGGGCGCGAGCAGGCGCCCCTCACCGCGCCGTTCCTCGAGGCGTTCGAGCCCTCCCTGATGAACCTCGTCGGCGGGATCGTCGATCTCGCCCGCAAGCAGAACATGACGCTCGAGTTCCTTTCGCTGAAGAAGGATGACGCGATCATCCGGGGCGCGGCCGCCGAATGGTCCCAGGGCGAACTGCTCGCCGGACTCCTGCGCAATCTCGGCTTCACCACGGACATCCAGCGGCAGGACGCCGGCGCCGACGAACGCGTGCATTTCACTCTCAAGGCCCGGCGGGCGGCCGGCGGGGAGGCGGCCCCGTGAAACGCGAAACCCTCATTGCATCGCTGGCCGCAATCGCCTGCGCCCTCGGCGTCTTCATGACGGTTGATTCGGTTCTCCGGGCGCCGCAGTCGGCCGACGTGCTGAAGCGGCGGGGCGAGGACCTGGCGCGCTTGCGCGCCCTCCAGAGCGAGCGATCGCGCGATCTTGCCGCCGTGGACATGTTCAACCGGCTTCCGACACAGGTTGCCCCGCCACTCGCCGATCTCGCCGCCGCCGTCATGCCCGACAATCGGCCGAGCCTCCGCCCGCGCGAAAGCCGGCCCGCCGCTGAAGGCTGGTCCGTCCGAAGCACGGAGGCCTCGTTCGACAACGTGAAGCTCGCCGATCTCGTCCGGTTCCTCGCCCGGGCGGAGGAATCCCGCCCGCCGTGGCGGCTGATCGAGTTCCACGCCACCGCGTCGGAGAAGTCGCCTGCCAGCGCGCGCGTGACGGTCCTGATGGAAGCGCTGGAAAAGAAGTAGGATATCCATGACCAGTTCGTTACAGTCTGGATGTCATCGGCGCCGTGTGAAGGCGGCCGGATCCTGCGCAGTGTCAGCATGAGCATTATTCGCACAATCGTGGAGCGGCGCGAGCTGGTGGCGAACCTCGTTTCGCGCGAGCTGAAGAGCAAGTACAAGGGCTCCGTGCTCGGGTTTCTCTGGAGCCTTCTCACCCCGCTTTTCATGGCGGTAATCTACGTCTTCTTCCTGCGCCTGCTCGCCGGGCGCGGCGTGCCGGTCGAAAACATCATCATCGGCGTGTTCGCCTGGCAGTTCACGGCGCTCTGCGTGAACGGCGGCATGACCTGCGTCACCGGGAGCTCCAACCTGGTGAAGAAGGTGTACTTTCCGCGGTTCATCCTGCCGCTGGCCAACACGCTCGCCAACCTGGTGAACTTCCTGCTCAGCCTCGCCGTGCAGTTCGTCATCCTCTTCCTCCTGCTCGGCCTGAAGGGAACGACGGTCAGCCCGTGGTCGCTCGCCCTTCCCGTCCTGATCCTCTACCACACCCTGTTCAACCTCGGGCTGGCGCTGATGATGTCCAGCGCGAACGTGTATTTCCGGGACACCCAGCACCTGGCCGGCGTCCTGCTCAG
The DNA here is from genome assembly GCA_937870865.1 of uncultured Lentisphaerota bacterium. Classification (GTDB taxonomy): domain Bacteria; phylum Verrucomicrobiota; class Kiritimatiellia; order CAIQIC01; family JAGNIJ01; genus CALMZY01. Next base: position 8,119 of record CALMZY010000191.1, read on the forward strand.
CGCGTGGTTCTTCGTGAGCCCGGTTATGTACGACCTTTCGTTCGTGGAGCGCGTCGCGCCGGCGAGCCCGCTCCTGGCCAATCTCTACATGCTCAACCCCATGGCCGTGATCATCACCGGGTACCGGGCCCTGACGATGCCGGGCGAGGTGTTCCCGTGGACGCCGTACACGATCGCGGCTCTCGTTCTTCCGCTCGTTTTCCTGTGGATCGCCGGGATCGTTTTCCAACGTTCGGAAAAGAATTTCGCGGACATGCTGTGACGACCAACGCCATAGAAGCCAGGAACCTGGGCAAGTGCTACCGCGTGCGCGGACACGCGCCGCCGACGCTGTTCAGCACGCTCATCAATCCGTTCAAGAACCGGATGAACGAGCGGTTCTGGGCCATGCGGGAGGTGTCGTTCGAGATTCCCGCGGGCAGGACCATCGGGGTCGTCGGCCCGAACGGCTCGGGCAAGAGCTCTCTCCTCGGGCTCGTCGCGGGCACGATCACGCCGTCCACCGGCTCGGTGACCACGAAGGGGCGCATCTCGTCGCTGCTGGAACTGGGCGCCGGGTTCCATCCCGACCTGACCGGCCGCGAGAACGTCTACCTGAACGCCGCGATCCTCGGCATCCCGCGCGAAGACATCCGGAAGCGCTTCGACCACATCGTGGATTTCTCGGGACTGCGCGATTTCATCGACATGCCGGTGAAGCACTACTCGAGCGGCATGTACGTCCGGCTCGGGTTCTCCGTCGCCGTCGAGATGAACCCGGACATCCTGCTGATCGACGAGGTGCTGGCGGTGGGCGACATCGCGTTCCAGCTCAAATGCCTGGACCGCATCCGCGATTTCCAGAGGAAGGGCAAGACCCTGCTGTTCGTCAGCCACGCGCTGCAGACCGTGGAGGAGTTTTGCGACGAGGCGTTCCTGATCCATCACGGCCGCCTCGTGTCGCGGGGCGCCCCGCCCGATGTGATGCTCACCTACATCAAGTCCTACATGGGCGAAGGCGGCTATCTCTACACGCAGGAGTTCGGCACGCGCGACGTCGAGTTCGCCGACGTGCGCCTGCGCGACGAAGCCGGCCGCGAGGCGGCGACGTTCACCACGGGCAAGCCGATGCTGGTCGACATTTCCTACAAGGCGAAGAAGCGGATCGAGAAGCCCGTGTTCGGCTTTTCCGTCAAGACCGGCAACGGCTTCTACGTCTTCGGCTCCAACACGCAGATCGCCAAGCATTCCATCGACGCGATTGAAGGCGAAGGGACCCTCCGGCTTCGCCTCGATCCCCTGACCCTGATGCAGGGCAACTTCTTCCTGTCGCTTTCCATCCACTCGTGGGATCACGCGACACAGTATCACCGCCGGGAAGATTACTACCCCTTCGGCGTGAAGAATCCGACGGAGGCGGTCGGCGTCTTCCACCTGAATTCCGCGTGGGAAACCGCTCCGAAGACATGATCGCGAACGACAACCGGCCGGACAGCGCCCCGCCGGAGAACCGGCTCACCCCGACGATCCTCACCGCCGCGCTCGCAATCGGAATTGTGGCCTACGTGGTCATGGCCTGGGCGCTTCAATCGTTTGGAGCCGGACAGCCGTCCGTCCTGGGCGAGAACCGCCGCGTCGCGGTGTATGCCGTCCTGGCCTTCCTCGGACTGGGCAGCGCGGCGCTGTCGTTCATCCTCCGCAAACTCATGCTGTCCGGCCCGGGCGCCGCGCAGGGACAAAGGCGGCTCGTGGCGCTGGTCGTGGGGCTTGCGCTGGCGGAAACCCCTGCTCTCCTCGGCTTGATCTATTTTGTGTTCTCCTACGATTGGCCGGGGTTTCTCCTGCTCGTCGCGGCATCCCTGATCTGCTTCATCCTGCACGCGCGCCGGAGTTGAAGGGAGCGCAGTCCAAAGCCCAA
>CALMZY010000192.1 GCA_937870865.1 uncultured Lentisphaerota bacterium
TCGCGAAGAACACCCATCACTGCGACGTGCGATCCCTGTACCCCTCGATCATTCTCAAGGATAGACTCAGCCCGCGGACCGACGAACTGGGCGTGTTCCTGAAGCTGCTGACGTACCTGCGGACCCTCCGGCTCGACACCAAGGCGCGGATGCAGAAATGCGCGCCGGGCGAAGAGCGCCATTTCCTCAACGCCATGCAGAGCACGTTCAAGATTCTGATCAACTCGTTCTACGGCTACCTGGGTTTCAGCCAGGCGCGCTTCAGCGACTTTGCGATGGCGGAGAAGGTGACCGCCGAAGGCCGCTCGATCCTCAAGCAGATGATCGACTGGCTCCGCCAACACGACGCGCGGCCGATCGAGATCGACACCGACGGCATTTACTTCATTCCGCCCGATTTCGCGGACGCGTCCGGCCTGGACCGTTTCCGCGAGGCGTTTCAGCAGTCGCTTCCCGAGGGTATCGAAGTCGAGTTCGACGGCGAGTACCGGGCGATGTTCAGCTACAAGATGAAGAACTATGCCCTGCTGGACGAGCACGGCGAGATCGTCATCAAGGGCGCCGCGCTCAAGTCGCGCGGCCTGGAGCCGTTTCAGCGGTCGTTCATGGAGGAATGGCTGCGCCTCAAGCTGGAGGAACGCGACCAGGAAATCGCGGGCCTGGTTCGGAAGTACCGGTCCGCCATCGAGAACCGCGAGTGGCCGATCCAGAGGCTGGCCAAGACCGAAACCCTGCAGGACGCCCCGTCGACCTACGCGGGCAAAATCAGCGGAGGCGACCGGGGTCGCAACGCGGCGTACGAACTGGCTCTCAAGTCGGGCCGGGACTACCGGGCCGGCGACATGATTTCCTACTACGTGACCGGCGCCAGGAAGAGCGTGGCCGTCCATTCGAGCGCGAAACTGGTTTCGCAATGGGACCCGGCGAACCGGGACGAGAACGTCCCCTACTACCTGGCCAAGCTTGACGCGCTGGTCCGAAAGTTTGATTCTATGGCCGCGGGAGACACCGACCGCAACCTGACGCTGGATTTCGGCGGAGACAAGAACGGAGAATCATGAGCAGGACACATCGCGAAAACCGATCCGGATTCACACTGATCGAAATCCTGATTGTCATCATCATCATTTCCATTCTCGCGGGCGTGGTCAGCGTGAACGTCCTGCGCAAGCCCGGCGAAGCCCGTGTGTCGGCGGCCAAGCTCCAGATCAAGCAGCTTCAGACGGCCGTGCAGTTGTACAAGACCGAGCAGGGGCGCACGCCGACGCAGGAACAGGGACTCGAAGCCCTTGTCGGCAAACCCGTCACGGAACCCCTGCCCCAGCAGTACCCGGCCGAGGGCTACCTGGAATCGCGCAAATTACCGAAGGACCCCTGGAACAACGAGTACATTTACCTGGTCCCCGGCCGGGCGGGCGAGCTGTTCGAGATCATCAGTTACGGAAGCGACGGCGAGCCGGGCGGCGAAGGCGAGGCGGCCGATCTTTCGACGTCAGAGCTGTAGATGCGGCTTCCACGATGGCGGATGCAATCGCACAAGCCCATGAAATCCGGGTTCACCTTCCTTGAAGTATTGATTGCCCTGCTCGCAGCCATCCTCCTGATTTCCGCCACATCGAGTTCGCTGATCACATCGCTCAAGGCCGAACAGGTTTCCGGCTACCAGAGAGACGCGGCGTTCCTGGTAAATCAGCTGGCGACCGAATCGAGGCTGGGCCTGGAACCGACGGGCACGGTGATTCAGGCGGGCTCCGAATGGGAAATTAACTCGGACGACATGAAAGTGGGCGAAGGACCCGCGGCGATCGAGTGGCGGGTCTGGATTCTCTATCCCCGCGAGCGACCGTCGCTGACCGTGACATTCGCTTCAAGATTGTAGCCGCCCTCTTCTCAGAAGGCGAAGTTCAGGGCAACGCGCTCAGCACAACGTCCTTCAGGGCGTCGTGAATCTTCCCGTTGGAACAGAGGTATCGGAACCGGACATCGCTGAGTTTCTCGAGAATCTCGGTCCTCGCCCCGGCCTGCCGCGCGATCAAACCCGCCGCCGCAACATCCCAGAGGTAGATGCCGGCCTCGACGTATCCGTCCGACCGGCCGCACGCTACGTTGCAGATATCCACCGCAGCGGCGCCCATGATGCGGGCTTTCTGAACCTTCATGGATACGGCCTTCAACACCTCCCAGGTATGAAGGTTCTCGTCCAAGTTCTTGGACAGGCCGGTCAGCACGATGGCGTCCGCGAGCCGGTCGGTTCCGGAAGGCTGTATCGGCCGGCCGTTGCACATCGCAGGGCGGTCCAAGGCCGCTGTGAAACACTCCTTCATCACGGGCACATACACGGCGCCGGCCACGATTTCGCCGCCGGAGCGCACGGCAACGGACGAGCACCACAGGGGAAGCCCATGCATGAAGTTCACGGTGCCGTCGATCGGATCGATGATCCAGAGGACGTCGGCGCCGGCGTCGAAGGAGCCCCCTTCCTCGCCGAGAATATGATGGGCGGGATATGCGCCCCGGATGACTTCCTCCGCCTTCTTCTGGCACTCGCTGTCGAGAAGGAGTTTGACGTCGTGGTCAAAACGCTGGGCCACCTCGTTCCGCCTGTGAATGTTCGTTAGGGCGTGATGGCCCGCCGCCAATACAGCTTCGACGGCAATGGCAAGCAGTTCCGTGTAGGTGGGAGAGTTCTTCATCAACCATTCTGCAGGAACCAGGTCACGGTCCGACGCAGCCCGGCGTCCAGGTCGAACCGGGGAGCCCAGCCGATCAGCGCTTTCGCCCGTGAGATATCCGCCTGCGAATCCCGCACGTCGCCCGGCTGAGGGGCGTCATGGACCGCGGGGATATTCTTCCCCAGAATGGAGGCGATCCGGGTGGCCAGGTCGTTGATCGTGATCCGGTCGCCGCAACCGATGTTGCAAGCGGAGCCCGCGGACGACTCCGGCGCGGTACAGCAGCACAGGTTCGCGGCGGCCACATCCTCGACGAATGTGAAATCGCGAGTCTGGTTTCCGTCGCCGTGAATCAACGGACTCCGGCCGTTCCTCAGCGCATCGATAAAGCGCGGAATGACCGCGGCGTATTGAGACTGGGGATTCTGGCGCGGGCCGAACACGTTGAAGTACCTGAGGGCGAACGTCTTCAAGCCGTACAGGTCCCGGAACATCCGGCAGTAGTACTCGCCAGCGAGCTTGGACAGGGCATACGGCGAGCGCGGGCTGGGGTTCATGTCTTCCTGCTTGGGAAGCGTCGGCGTGTCGCCATAGACCGAGGAGGACGAGGAGAACACGACGCGCTCGGCCCCCGCATCGCGGGCCTCGATAAGCAGCTTCAAGGTGCCGCAGACATTCACGCTGTTAGTCGCGAGGGGGTTTTCGACGGATCGAACCACCGAGGGAATCGCGGCCAGATGGAGGACGTGCTGGACATCCTTCAGAGACTTCTTGAGCGTCGACTCGTCGCGGACGTCGCCCTCGATCACGTCGACATCCTTCTCAATGCCGGCGAGGTTCTCGCGGCGGCCGGTCGAGAAGTCATCCAGGATGCGAACGTTTTTCCCGTTCGAGAGAAGGTGCCGGACAATATTCGAACCGATGAATCCGCCGCCGCCCGTTACAAGGTACTGTGCTTTCATGGCAGGACACCCATCAGCGCCCGAGGGCGACTTTGGACTTCGGAAACGCGGTGAGCCAGACACGGAGCCAGACCTGGATGTCTTCGTCGATCTCCTTGACGCCGATGCCCCAACCCACGCAACGCCCCGTGTGCTGGATGAAGTAGGACTGCTCCTCGAGAAGGGAACTCTCGAAGGAGTAGCGCTCGTAAGCGCTGAACGACCACCTCCGGTTCGGGAACAAGGTCAACTCGGAGGCCAACTGGTCATAGGAATCAAACGCGTAGCGGTAATCGAGCGCCAGGCGGGTCTGGTCCGGCCAGATGACGGCGACCTGTGTATCGAACTCGTCGACCCGGCCTTCGTACTGGTTGTACGCGCCCTTGAAATCAATCGGAAGCCAGTCGGCGAGCCGCAGTTGGTTTTTGAAGTAAATGTCGCTGAAATCCTCGGTGACGCCGTCCGGTTGCTCGACGTAGTACGTGGACCACACGTTCAGGTCCATGAGATCGTGCACTGCCCCTCGGCGCTTGGTCTGGAACTTGTTGCGAACGCCCAGCAGCAGGTCGTTCCTCTTGCCCAGCGTGTCCACGGAGTCAAATTGCGGCAACTTGTCCGGGGTCAGATCGGGCTCGGGAACGAATGTGTAATCGGTGTAGGGCTCGACCACGTGCCGCAGACCCTGGTCATCCCGGGACAGCCAGTCTTCGCTGATCAGGCCGAACGCCTTGAACGATGTTTCGAAGCCCAGTTCGAAGAGATTCCGAATGTCCGCGCCCACCTCGTCCGCCACGGTCACCACTTCGTTCGTCGTGGTGGTCACTCCGTTGGTATCCGTTTCGGTGACGAGGTTCGTCACCGTCTTGTAATCATACGTCTTCGAGTAGTATGTCGCTCGATAACCGCTCCGCGGAATCACGTTCAGGAATCCGAAATGCTTCGTGGGATAGAACACCTTGTGCGCCGAATCGAGGCGGAACGCGTCGTAGCTTTCCTCGCCCGACTGTTCCGAGAACTCCTTCTTCAGGAAGGAGGCGGCATTCTGCGATTCGTAGTAGAACGGGCTCTCCCCCAGCTTCATCCGGGGCACGCTGAGAGAGGCTTCCGGCAGGCGGTCCACGGTGGTGTAGAAGTCGTTCAGCCGCTTGTCGATTTCCAGCGCCGCGGTGTACTTGTCCGCCCGGTGCACCAGCGTGACGCGGTTCTCCGGCTGCACGTTGTGCCGGTATTCATCGTCGAAGAAGTCCTCGAGGACCGCGGGGTCGCTGAGGTAGTTCAGTTCGGCGGTCGCGTAGTCGCGATCCGACAGGTTGTGAACGTCCGACAGGCGGATGCGGTACCGGTTGTTGTCGATGATCCCATCGAGCGCCTCGACTTCCTCATCATTGCGCTTTTCCAAAGGCGAGGTGTCGTGGGCGTAGTAGGTTTTCAATTCGCCGCGGTACGGCAGGTTCTTGTCGCCCCAGCCGAAGTCCTGGCCCACGCCGACGCCGCGCGAGGTCCGGTAATCGAGGTGCGTGGACGACATCACGCCGCAATCCATACGGTAGTTGACGGCTGTCAGCAGGTACGCGCCGACGCGCGAGCCGTAACCGGGCACGATGTCGATGTCGAACTTGTCATCCCGGATATCCTTCGTCCACTTCGGCATGTAGAAAATCGGCACGGGCCCCACGTAGAACACCACGCCGCGGGCCACGATCTTCTGCTGCTTGATCACGCGCGCCTCGCGGGCCTTGAGATACACATCCGGCCGGTCGCCCTCGCAGGTCGTGATCGTCGCGTTGTAGAGAATGAACTCATCCGCCGAAGTGCGCTTGGAGTCCTTCGCGGTGACGTAGAAGGGCGTGATGGCCGCGTTGAACTGGCCGAAGTCCCCGGTGCGGTTCTTGAAATTGTACGACATCTCGTCGCCCTTCCAGAGGCTGCCTTCGCGGTCGAAGACGACGTTGCCGACGGCGTGGGCGTCCTGCGTGTCGGTGCGGACGGTGATGTAGTCGGCCTTCAGGATGTCCTTGCCGCGCGTGACCACCACGTGCCCGCGGGCGGTCATGAGCTTCTGGTCGGCCTCGTACTCCATTTCGTCGGCCTGCACATCCACGGGAGCTTCCTCCTCGCTGACGGACGCCGCGGAGCCTGCCGCCGCGGCCAAGGCCGACCCTGCAACCTGGGCAAACGATGCCGGAATGGTCAGCGCCAGGAAGCAAATGACGACGAACTCAATCGCCCTCGTGTAATTCATGATCCAGAATCGCTCCTTCTTCCGATACGTGGTGAGCGCAAGCTATCACAGGGGTATCGGAGTGCCAAGGGCAAATTCCTTTCAGAACGCGCAGGCGGGCGAGGCTACTTCCCCGGGCGCTTGATCACGATGATTCGGGAGTGCTTCGGGGCCGACAGGTAAGTCTCCGCTTCGGGAGGAATCTCGATCTTCGCCGTCTTGGTCCGGAGATCGTCGTCGTCCTGGGGCACTTCGCCGGTGACCCCGCTGATGGGCGGCTGGTTCTTCGATGCGAAAATCTTGGGGCCGTTGGCGGGCTGGGGTCCGAGCGCCTTCTTGATCGGATAGTGAATCTGGAGCGGCGCCGGAATCTGAATGGACTTCCCGCACGACGGACACTCGATGCTCATCCCCGTCATGTCATCGGGCGCATCGAGGTTCTGTTTGCAAAACGGGCAGTCAAAATTGATATCCGGCATAACTCACTCCAGACCCCATAGTACCAGAAACCATGGGGCCTTGTTAAACATTAGATTTGGGAACCTTACTGGAGAGGATCAGGGAGAGGATCAGGGTCAGACTTAAATATTAAATATTCGCCAGCCGAACACGTGCGAACGCCTCTGCCGACTGTGGATCGCCCGCGAGTTTCTGCCGCAGACGGCCCCTCTGCTGTCCCACCGCCGCGCAACTAATGCCCCCATATCGTTGTCCCGCCGCCCGCTGCGACAGGCCAGCCAGGCTGCAGGCCAACTCCAGCATCACGCTCTTGACCGTCCCGGCTGCATTCCCGTGCCGGCACAGGAGCTCTTGCGCGACCCCAAACTCCTTCGCCACGGTTTTCTCCAGTCGCTCCAAAGAGACTGCACGCTCCCGCGGCCAATGCTGATCGGCATCCTTGAC
>CALMZY010000193.1 GCA_937870865.1 uncultured Lentisphaerota bacterium
AAAGCGGATCGTCGAAGAAGCCGTCAAGGAGCTTGAGGCCGTGTTTGATCCGAAGAAGCACTTCGGCCTCGTGCTGGCCCGGCGCGGATGGCATCCCGGCGTGATCGGAATTGTAGCCTCGCGCATCTGCCAGAACTACCGCCGGCCGACCGTCGTTATTGCTCTCGATGAGACTGAAGAGGGGCGCGGTTCCTGCCGGAGCATCGAGGAGTTCAACATGGTCGAGCGTCTGGCCGAGTGTTCCGATCTGTTGACGCGTTTCGGCGGGCATGCGATGGCCGCCGGCCTGGATGTTCAGGCGGCGAAGATCGAGTCCTTCAAAAACAGGTTCAACGAGGTCGCGGCCAAGGCGCTGGCGGGGGTGGATCTGCGGCCGGTGCAGAAGATTGATGCGTGGATCGACCTTCGTGATGCAGATGACCGTTTGCTGGAAGGGCTGGACCGCATGCGCCCTTTCGGCTTGGGCAATACGACCCCGGTCTGGGGCGCCCGCAACGTCCGACTGGTCGGGGAGCCGCGGATTCTCAAGGAGAAGCATTTGAAGATGCTGGTGGCGGCCGGCGCATCGCAGTTGGATGCCATTGCCTTTGGCCTTGGTCAACAGGCGGTTCCGGCGGGATTGATCGATATCGCGTTTCAGCTGGATAAAAACTCGTACAGGGGACGGGAGAGCCTGCAGCTGAAGGTGCAGGACTTCCGCCCCGCAGAGGGGAATGACGAATGACTAAGCTCTAATGACGAATGAATGACTAAACCCGAATGACGAACAATCATTCGCCATTGGCCATTCGGGCATTCCTTCGTCATTCCGCCGCCTTCGGCGGTTTGTTTTTCTCTTGCGTCGATTCGCGGCGTCCCCTATAGTGCGCGAGCTTTTGTAAGGAGCATAAAAATGTCGAAGGTATGTGATATTTGCGGCAAGGGAGTACGGCCAGGAAACCGGATCGTTCGTCACGGTCTTGCGAAGAAAAAGGGCGGGGTGGGCCTGCATACGACGGGAATCAACGCCCGCCGTTTCCTCCCGAACCTCCAGCGCATCCGCGTGCGCGTGAACGGTGGAACGCAGACTCGCAACGTCTGTACATCGTGCATCAAGGCCGGAAAGATTGTTAAGGCATAGATCCCAACATCTTCAGAGAGCCCGGCCATGATGAATGGCCGGGCTTTTTTGTATTGGTTCGCGGCGCGGATGCGGCTATGAATCCAAGGACATTGAGCGAACGGGAGAACGACCATGGGTGAGAACAAGAATCCTGAAACGGCGGACCTGATTTTCGACGGAAAGAAGATCTCTCTTCCGGTTCGATCGGACAACCAGGGGCAGAAGGGGATTGATATCCGCACGTTGCGGCGCGACGCGGGCCTGGTCACCTACGATCCCGGTTTCGCCAACACCGCCTCGTGCCAGAGTTCCGTGAGCCATGTGGACGGCGAGCGGGGCCGGCTGCTTTACCGGGGATTTGCCGTCGAGGATCTCACCGAGAACTGCACGTTCGTGGAGGTCGGCTACCTGCTCATTCACGGCCGGCTGCCGACGAGGACGGAGCTTGAGAAGTTCTCCGCCTTGCTGAACCGGCACTCGATGATTCACGAGGACATGCGGACATTCTTTTCGGGCTATCCCGAGGGTTCTCATCCGATGGCCGTGCTGTCCGCCATGGTGGTGTCGCTCTCGAGCTTCTACCCCGAGTTGGAGGAGTCAGAGACCGAGGAGCTCGACATCACCGCGACGCGCCTGCTCTCCAAGCTGCGGACGATTGCCGCGTTTTCCTACAAGAAGTCGATCGGCGAGCCGTTCGTGTATCCCAGCTACAAGCTGAGCTACTGCGCGAACTTCCTGAATATGATGTTCTCGTCGCCGGTGACGGACTACCAGATCGATCCGGTTCTCGTCCGGGCGATGAACAAGCTCCTGATCCTGCACGCGGATCACGACCAGAACTGCAGCACGTCCACGGTCCGGCTCGTCGGCAGCGCGGCGGCGAACCTGTACGCCTGTATCGCGGCCGGGATCTGCGCCCTGTGGGGTCCGCTCCACGGGGGGGCCAACCAGGAAGTCATCGAGATGCTGGAACGGATTCACCGCGAAGGCGGAAACGTGGACAAGGTGATTGAACGGGCGAAGGACAAGAAGGATCCCCTCCGGCTCATGGGATTCGGACACCGGATCTACAAGACCTACGATCCGCGCGCGAAGATCGCGAAGACGATCTGCACCGAGGTGCTCGGAAAACTGGGCGTCAAGGACCCCCTGCTCGAGATCGCGATGAAACTCGAGGAGAAGGCCTTGGCGGATTCGTATTTCGCGGAGCGGAAGCTGTATCCGAACGTGGACTTCTACACCGGCATTACGTACCGGGCCATGGGGTTTCCGACGGACATGTACACCGTGCTGTTCGCCATCGGACGTCTGCCGGGCTGGATCGCCCAGTGGCAGGAGCTCAAGCGGGATCCCGAACAGAAGATCTGGCGTCCGCGCCAGCTCTACATGGGTGCGGATCACGCTCCGTTTGTCCCGATGGAAAAGCGGGGCTGAGTGCGGGAGAAAACGTTCAGCGATCGGCGTTGGACGTTCGACGTTCCCCCGGAAGGGATAATCCCTGTTTCCGGCACGTGTTTCTCACATGGCTTCCAGGCCAGAAGACGGTGCCGCAGTGCGGACAACGCGTGAACCTGTCATGTTGTTCCAGAACATGAGGGTGGACTCTTGAGCGCACCTGCTCCTTGTCGGGGACGTCCTCCAGCACGATGTTGCAGCGGATGCATTTCGTGAACAGGCCGCTCTGCAGATCCAGTTCGAATCGAGCGCACACAGCGCGAAGCTGTTCGAGCGGGTCTTCCGGTCTGAGGATCATCGCACGATGCGCCGGGGGATACCTGTCCGAGAGTTGCAGGTTCCGCGTCAGGAACCATCGTCCTTCGCGGTTGGCCTTCAGAATGAGCTCGTGGGTGCGTAACCGGATGTTCCACGCCGCGTCGTATCCCAGCACCCGAAGGTACTTTCCGAGCTTGATCACCATGTGATCGAGTTCGAAAAGAATGTCCTTCGGCGTTGTCATTCTTTCCCCCTGACAAGGCGGCGACTTCCTTCGAGGGATCCCGTGCTGCCCTGCGCTACTCGGCCGGATCGATTTCGGGTTGGGGGCCGTCGGTTTCGAGGACGGGCAGGGGGGAAATCAGGAGTGCAGGGCTGCCTGTCGTGGCCGAGGGATCTGTCTTGTCCCCGTTCTTCCGGTCCGCCTTCAACTCTTCCGCCTGCTTGCGCAGAGGTTCCAGATCGACTCCGTACCGGGAGAGTTTCTCCGCGACTTTTCCGTTCCCGGGATCGAGAACGAAGGACTTTTCCCAGTAGGGGATCGCCTGCTTTTCATCGCCGAGCTTGAAGAAGATGTCGCCAAGGTGGTCGAGGATCGTGGGGTCGTCCGGGATGATCTCCGCGGCGTGATTGACCTGCTCCAGCGCCTCCTTGTACTGCTCGTTCATGTAGTAAATCCATCCCAGCGTGTCGAGGAAGGCGCCGCTCTTCGGGTTGAGCTTGAAGGCCTTCGTGAGGTACTTGAAGGCCTGGTCCAGCTTGATGCCCTTCTCTGCCCAGATGTAGGCCAGGTAGTTGTA
>CALMZY010000194.1 GCA_937870865.1 uncultured Lentisphaerota bacterium
TGAGTCATGCAGAAGTTAATCGCTGGGTTGGCCGTGGCGGTGATGGCTGTTTTTGCTGTTGCAGGGTCTGTTCAAGCGGCGGACGACGCCGATCTGTTCCAGGAGCATCCGTGGACGCTGAGTGCCGGCGGCGGATTCATCACGCGCGAGGGCGACGAAGCGGTCAAGGACAGCGGATTCCTTCAATTGAAACTCGGCTATGATTTCTCGCCTCGATGGACGTTCGAGGTGGATTTGGACATCATGCCGGACCTCAAGCACAACACGTTCAGCTACGACAAGTATCAAATCAGCAACGACACGTGGGGTGTTCGCTCCGGTTTCGATGTGCTGTTTCATCTGCGCAACACCAAGGATCTTCATTTCGATCCATACTTGAGCGCCGGTGTGGGGGTCAACGTTTACGGGGAGGATTTGGGTGACGGTGAAGTGGTCCCGTGCGTTCCCGTGGGAATCGGCTTGTTCTGGCACTTCAACGATGTCTGGGCGCTGCGGGCTGACGCGCGCTATGAAGCCTTCGCGATGGAATCGCAGCGGCTGGCCTCGGAATGGCACCAGTTGTACAGCGTGGGCGTCAACTACCGCTTCGGCGCGAGCGTGCCGGCGGCGTACTCGGTCAGCGGCGGCGAAATCGACAGCGACGGCGACGGCCTGCTCGATTCCGAGGAGGTTGCGCTGGGCACCGATCCGTATGATCCGGACACGGACAAGGACGGCTTGACCGACGGCGAAGAAGTGAAGACCTACAAGACCGATCCCTTGAATCCCGACACCGATTGGGACGGCCTCAAGGACGGCGCCGAGGTTCTGACCTACAAGACGAACCCCTGCGATCGCGATACCGACAAGGGCGGCGTCGCCGACGGGCACGAAGTGATCGAGGACAACACCAACCCGCTGGATCCGAAGGATGATCTGCAGCTCTTCACTCTGAACATCGAGTTCGATTACGACAAGGCGGTCCTGAAGTCCCAGTACTTCGACAAGCTCGACGTGATCGTCAAGGTGCTTCAGCGCGACCCGGGCGCCACGGCGCGGATCGAGGGGCACGCGGACAAGCGCAAGACCTCCAAGCACGAGTATAACATCCGGTTGTCCGAACGCCGCGCCAAGGCCGTCTTAGATTACCTGGTTGAAGTCGGAGGGATTGATCAAGCCCGGTTGACCTACAAGGGCTATGGATTTACCCGGCCGGTGGCTCCGAACGACACCGAAGCCAACATGCAGAAGAACCGACGAACCGAGATTTACATCCGCGGCAGCCACCAGCAGGGCGATGTCTCGACGGCGGCCCCGATGGTCGTTCCTGAAGAAGGCAAGGCGCAGGACGATCCGGCCAGGGCTGCGGCGGAAGCCGGCCTGAAGTAAGATCGCACGGATTCTTGAAGAGACGCCCTTGGTGGGCGTCTCTTCCTTTTCTGGAGGGCGTAGATCCCGTGCCCATCCGCGAGTACATCTGTTGTGACGAATCCAAGGGCTGCGATTTCTGCAGGAAGGGCTTCGAACAACTCGAGAAGATAGAGCAGAGTCCGCTTGCATTCTGTCCAAAATGCGGCGTCCCCGTGGAGCGAAAGATTTCGCCTCCCAGGGTGGGGGGATCAAGAAGCGGGTTTGATGACCGCGCCAAAAACGCCGGCTTTCACAAACTTAAGAGGCTGGGGCACGGAGAATACGAGAAACAGTACTGAACCCACAGGCAGTCCGGAGCCCCTGACTTTTGCCGGACATCTGTTTTCCGGTTTCGACAGGTTTCTTCTTGCATTCCGACAAACATCCGATATTTTCAAGCGCACATTGCGAAACGGACTGCGGGGTGGAGCAGCCTGGTAGCTCGTCAGGCTCATAACCTGAAGGTCGTTGGTTCAAATCCAACCCCCGCTACCAATTTGGAACGCCCGTTGGCCTTTGAGGCCAGCGGGCGTTTCGTCGTTTGCGACCAGTATCCGGTCTGAAAATCACATCGTGGGCAGGGGAGACCAGAAGATCTTCAATGCGATCTGTTGCACAGCCTGCAAATTCGTGCAACTCTCCATACTTCGTAAATACGCGCATAACATGTTCAATGATAATTGGATGCAAGAATTATACATATGCAACCAAGTATGCAGATAGAACAGAAAATACAAATAATACTTGCATAGGGTGGGTTCATGTGCTATATAAAGCCGTACCGTAAAAGATCTGAAACAGATGTGCCACTAGTCGTCCTGTAACGAGGAGTAGTTCGATGAAGAAAACAACAGTACACACCCTTGCTCTAGCCCTCGTATTGTGTTTCTCGGTTGCGGTTCTGGCGCAACCAGCGTCCGCGGCGACAAACGAGGTCCTCTATCTCAGCGATACGATGGGCGATGCAGACGGTCTTTCCGCGCTTTACCGCGTCGAAATCGTGAACGGCGTTGCGAACATGATTCTGCTGCCGAACGGTACGCTCCCGTACAATTTCCCCGACGTGATCTCGGCGGATCCGGATGGGTCCAAGATATGGTTCATCGACGACTATCATGGCGGTGCGACGGATACGGGCACATTCGGTTACTACAGCGTGGCTGATGCAACCGTGCATGCAGTGGGCACCGTGACCTATAACGGTCAGCGCCTTTTCGAGATTGACCAGGCGGCGGTGGCGCCCGACGGCCAGCTCTACATCACGGATAACAACTACAACTCGTTATACACCCTGGACACGGCGACTGCCGTGGCCACTCTGGTCGGTCAGATACAGAACGCGTATGGAAACCCCGTGGATATCCAGGGCGGCGATATTGCCTTTGGGGCGGACGGCACTCTGTATCTCTGGGTCAATTGGATGTCCAGCGGGTGCCCCCAAGGGCTCTACACACTCAAGCTTCCGGCCGTGGCCGGCGATCCCGTTGTAGCCACATGGATCGGTGGGACTCAGGAAACCTCCCGTCGTTTCACGGGCCTTGCCGTGCGGGTCAACGGATTAGGTGATCTTGTGGGCTCGATCACCGCAGGTGCTTTCTCGAACACGGTGGCCGTGGTCGACAAGACAACGGGGCTGTTCACAGAGACGTTCCCGATGATGAAGGACGGCGTGCCGTTTGACCATACGTGGGGCGATATGTCGATCGGGCCGTTCCCGCGCCCGCCGGAAACCAATGAGCCGCCGACAACCAACATCACCTTCTGCACCTACACGATCGGCTACTGGAAGAACCATTCGTGGGAAGGGAAGAACGTCAGCATTCTCGGCGTTGTTGTGGACGAGGCATACGGCAAGATGATTCTGCAGAATGCGAAGGGTAAGAACATGTCGATGCTGTTCGCCCAGCTGATCGCGGCCAAGCTGAACGTCAACAACGCGACGGGCATCCAGCTCATCGATGCAGCCGAGGACTATCTCGTGACCATGGATGAGTTTACCGGCGACATCGTGATTCCGGACGGCAAGGGCGGTTGGCTTCTCAACTGGAACAGGGCGTTCGATTCTGATACAGTGAAATCCATCACGACTTATTGGGCTGGGCTTCTCGATGATTTCAACAACATGTATCATTGCCCCGATGACGCGCCTGTATCCGCGAACACAACGTCGAGAGGTGGCAAGAAGAGGTAGGAATACACCTCGTCAAAGGATGTTGGGACGGCCCCGGGGGTACACCCGCGGGGCCGTCCTTTTTTGCGGGGTGGAGGGTGTCCGGTGACGGGTCGGTGGAGAGGTCCTCTGTTCATTGTCGGCTGCTCCCGCTCGGGGACGACGCTGCTGCAGCAAATGCTCAACGCACACCCGCGGATTGCCATTACACCCGAGACGCATTTCATGCCCTTTTACTGGGCGAAGGCGGGCCAGTACGGAGATCTGGGCGACGAGGCGGCGTTCAGACGGCTTGTGGAGGACATTGTCGCCACGGGCGACCTTCGAGAGTGGGGGTTGTCAGCCGATGAGTTTCGAGCGGCGGCGTGGGCGGGGGAGAGAACCTTCGCGGCGGTGCTCGGCACGATTCTTGACCTGTTCGCGCGAGTGAAGAACGCGGACATACGGGGGGAGAAGTCCCCGTCGCACGTTCTCTATGTTGGCGAGATCAAGAAGGTGTTTCCGGAGGCCTGTTTTGTCCACATGGTTCGCGACCCGCGTGCAGTGGTCAATTCCCGGCGTGAGCAATCCTGGTGTCCGAAAGGCATACGCGAGAACACCTTGTTCTGGGTGGAGCAGGTGAGCGCGGGCGTGAACGGGGCTCGGAAGTTGGGGCGCGATTGGATCACCGTGCGATACGAGGACCTGATCCAGCATGCGGAGAAAACCCTGCGCGGCGTGTGCGCGAGATTCGGAATCGAGTTCGAACCCTCGATGCTCGAGTACTGGAAACACAACCACCGTTTGCTGGACCTCGATCGCGAGCCGTGGAATATCAACGCATCGCGCCCCCTGCAACCGGACCGCGTAGACCGATGGCGCAGCCAATTCTCGCGCGCCGAAGTCCTTGAGATCGAGACCCTCGCGTGGCCGCTCATGCGTACGTTCGGCTACTCACCCGTCTCCCCGTGGCTCAGCCTGCTGCCGAGCGTGGCGTCCCGTGCCTCGGCGGATGCGGTCAGGAGCATGAGGCGATGGGCTCGCGAGCTTCGGCGACGCCGTTGAGACCCGATCCAGGCGCGCGATCCATTGAACGCGGACAGAAGTCTGGAGCCTGAGGGTCTGCTTCAATGGCTTGTATTTGACTTTCCCTATGGCGCAGGACAGAGTCCGCTCGTTTGGACAAGGGAACGTGTCCGACAAAACGGCGGCTGAATGTCGTAGAACGATCAGAGGAATCAAGAAATGGAAACCAACAGGTTACAGCGACTGCGCGTCTCTTTCCTCGGTGTCTGGCTCATGACGGGAGCGGTTGCCATGGCGATCGACGTTGGCGATCCCTTCTATCACGTTGACGGCGGAAAGTGGGTTTTCAACCGGTTGGAAGTCCTGTATGAGAAGTATGATCGAGACGCAGTAGCGAAGACGCACGACCTTCGAGTCATCGGCCCGGGAGCCGAAGTCAGTATACCGCGTTCAGGGGATGATAGCGGTGGCCGCGTGGAGGCAGACGTGTACATGCTCCGCCTGAACATTCTGTTGTTCGACAAGTTCACCGGATACTTGAATGGAGGCGTACTGGATTACTCAGACGCGCAAGACAAGCCCTACATTCTTGGTGGCGGCGTCCGTTTTATTGCCTATGAAAAAAACAGGATGCGGCTGAATGTGGTCGGAACGGCACATTACGTCCCGTCGTTTGACGTGGACGATGGATACGCCGTCGACGATTTTCTTGGCCCTGCAGTGATCAAGGCCAAAGTGGATTACTATGAGGTCGCGGCCGGACCGATTCTATCCGGGAATCTCTTGTTGAATGCGAATGCCAGGCTTATGCCGTACGGTGGACTTCTGCTCTCGTTCGTGCGCGGCACGGAGAAGATAAGGATCCAGTACCCGTTCACTCAGGTCACAGCCAAGACGACTGACGACATCGAGGAGGACAGCCCTATCGTCGCAGTGGCAGGGGTATCTGTTCTTCTGAAGAAGAACTTTTCTCTTCGGCTTGAAGGACGGTTGATTGGAGAAAGCAGCGTGTCCGGGGCTGTTGGCTACGCCTTTTGACCCTTGCCTCGCATGTGAATGTCCGCGTCTTGGAGGATTCGCGCGGTTCTACAAACGAAATGCTTTGGGCAAGAGGTTGCCCAGCGTGGTGCTCTCGAACGCGTCAAGTTCTCCGCGCGAGGCCACGTAGACGGGCATCTTGGGAGAGCAGAATTCAGCCAGCACCTGACGGCACGCGCCGCAGGGATACGGTTTCTGATCGCCGTCGGCCACGATGGCAATAGCCTGGAATTTAGTTTTTCCGGAGGCAATGGCCGCAAACAGCGCGGTCCTCTCGGCGCAGTTCGTCAGTCCGAAGGATGAGTTCTCGACGTTGCAGCCGGTGACGATGGCTCCGTCGTCCGTCAACAGGGCGGAGCCGACCCTGAACTTGGAGTAGGGGGCATATGCGTTCTCCATGACGCGCGCGGCGGCTTCGAGGAGTTTCTTCGGGCTGTTCTCACTCATGGGACAACTCCTTCCAAAGCTCGGACAGCAGGGTCTTCATCTTGGGCATGGCGGCCCGGGTCGCCGAGGTCACTTCGTCGTGGGTGAGCGGTTCCTTCGTAATGCCCGACGCAAAATTGGTGATGCAGGACAACCCCATCACGCGCAACCCGGCGGCGTGCGCGAGGAGCGATTCGGGAACGGTGGACATGCCGACCGCGTCCGCGCCGAGAATCCGGTACGCGCGAATTTCCGCCGGCGTTTCATAGACCGGGCCGGTTGCGGCCAGATACACGCCGTGTTTCAGATTCACATGCGCCTTTTTCGCGGCTTTCTCTGCCGCGAGGCGCAGCTTTGCGTCGTACACACACGACTGGTCCGGAAACCTCGGTCCCCAGACCGGGTTGTGCCGCCCGACCAGGGGGTTGTTGCCGATGAAGTTGATGTGGTCCTCGATGAGCATCAGATCGCCGGGCTTCAAATCCTTCCTGATTCCGCCCGCGGCGTTGGTGACGACGACGGTTGTTACGCCCATGTGCTTCATCAGGTAGACCGGAATGGCCACGGGAGTCCATCCCTCGCCCTCATACCAATGACGGCGTCCCTGGAAAATGAACGTGTCATGCCCCTTGTTCACCGCCCATACCAGACGTCCCGCGTGGCCCGCAACGCCCGGCGTGCCGAGCCCCGGAATCTGGTCGTAGGCAATAAATTCCTTCACCCGGAACGCGGCGACCACGTCGCTCCAGCCGGACCCGCAAATCAAACCGAATGACGGTTTGGCCTTGGGCCATTGCCCCCGGACATATTTGAGCGCCTTGTCGAGAATCGCTGAGTCCACGGTGTCATCCTTTCGGCAGAATGGTTTCGTATACCAAGGGCCGCTGCGCGGGCTTCCCATCGGAAATCCTGAAAGCCTTTTCGATCATGGCTCGCCCCTCGGAGAGCCGGGCGGCGTCGTTCGCGTGAATCGTGACCAGCGGCTGGCCTTTCTCCACCTTGTCGCCTTCCTTGATCAAGTCGGAAACGCCGACGGCGAAATCCACCTTGTCGTCCGTCTTCCTTCTCCCCGCGCCCAGGATGATGCAGCCCTTGCCGATCTGCTCGGCGTGCACTTCCTCGACATAGCCCGCGCGGGGACAGGGGACCTTGTCTTTCAACTTGGCCGTCGGCAGCCGGCTGAAGTCGTCGAGGGTTCGTGGATCGCCTCCCTGCCGTTCGACCATTTCCTTGAACTTCTCGAAGGCGGCGCCGGATTGCAGGTGCTTCACGAGTGTTGTGCGCGCGGATTCGTCGTCGCCGGCTTTGCCGGCGAGCCTCAACATGCGTATGCCGAAAAGAATCGTGATTTCCGTGAGGTCCACGGGCCCCTTGGCCTGCAGCGTCCGGACGGATTCCATCACTTCCAGCGCGTTGCCGGCGGTGCACCCGAGGGGTTGTTCCATGTCGGTGATCAGCGCCGCCATGCCTTTGCCCATGCACGTGCCGACCCGGACCATGCTCTCGGCGAGGGCGCGCGCCTGCTCGCGGGTCTTCATGAACGCGCCCTTCCCGGACTTCACGTCGAGCACGAGGGAGTCGATGCCCTCGGCCAGTTTCTTGGACATGATGCTGGCCGTGATGAGCGGAATGGAAGGGACCGTGCCGGTCACGTCGCGGAGGGCGTACAGCTTCTTATCCGCGGGGGCCAGCCGCCCGGTCTGCCCCGTGATCGAACATCCGCACGCCCGGACGGTCTCCACGAATTCCTTTTCCGAGAGATCGGTCCGGTAGCCGGGAATGGATTCAAGTTTGTCCAGCGTGCCGCCGGTGATTCCGAGCCCGCGGCCGGAGATCATGGGGACGGCGACATCGCAGCAGGCGACGAGCGGCGCAAGGACCAGCGACACCTTGTCTCCGATGCCGCCCGTCGAGTGCTTGTCCACCTTGGGGAGTTTGACGGATGACGTGTCGACCAGGTCTCCGGACCGCATCATGGCGTCGGTCAGGACGGCGGTCTCCTCGGGCGTCATGCCGCGGATGAAGATGGCCATGGCCATCGCGGCCATCTGGTAATCCGGGATGTCGCCTCGGGTGTACCCGTCGATAAACGTGCGGATCTCCTCCTCGGAGAGGCCCTGTCCATCCCGTTTCTTCTCAATGACCCATTGAGGAAGCATAGGCTAGTTCCAAGTTAGAAGTTCCACGTTCCAGGTTGAAGAAGAAATCATAGGAAACTGCTCCCGCGGGGCATGGGGTTGATCTTGAAGAACGAAGCCAGGCTCTGCGCGATATCGTAGAACCCCTTCCGAATGCCGAGGTTCTTTGGCTTCCGTCCCGGCTGGTAGACAATCAGAGGAACGTACTCGCGGGTGTGATCGCTTCCCCGGTAAGTCGGGTCGTTGCCGTGGTCGGCCGTGATGATCAGAACATCGTCGCGAGTGAGCAGCGGCAGGTAACTTTCGAGCCAGCGGTCGGTCTCCTCGATGGCGTGGGCGTAGCCCTTGGCGTCGCGCCGGTGCCCGTACAGCATGTCGAAATCGATATAGTTGGCGACAATGAGCCCGTCTTTCTTCTCGCGCGTCCACCGGCTGACGAGTTCCCGCGACGACTGGTTGTTGCCGGTATGGTTGGACTCCGTGATGCCGCGGTGCGCGTAGATATCCTCGATCTTGCCGACGGCGTACACCGGGATGCCCGCCTGCGTCAGCCGCTCCAGGATTGTCGGCTCGGAGGGTTTGAAGGCGTAATCGCGCCGGTTCTCTGTTCGCTTGAAGGCGCCGGGTTTCCCGATGAACGGGCGGGCGATGATCCTGCCGATCCGGTATGGATCGCACAGTTCGCGCGCCGTCTCGCATCCCCTGTACAACTCGTCGATGTGAATGATCTCCTCGTGGGCGGCGATCTGGAACACGGAATCCGCGCTGGTGTACGCGATCCACGAGCCGTCCTTCATGTGTTGAGGGCCCAACTCGTCGATGATCGCCGTGCCGCTGGCTGCCTTGTTGCCGATGATCCGGCGCCCGGTCTTCTGTTCGAAGGCTTTAACGAGTTCGGGCGGAAAGGAGGGACAATCCGGAGGAAAGACATGGAAGCCTGGATTGATCTCGAGGCCGGCAATTTCCCAATGCCCGGTGATCGTGTCCTTGCCGTCCGATACGGGCTGCATGACCCCGTAGCAGGCGATGGGTTCCCTGGCCGGCGCGACGCCCTGGATCGCGAGACCCGTGGGCATCAGGGCCGGTATATTCCCGAGCCCCATGGCTTCGAGCGTCGGGGCGTTCAGGCCTCCCGCTTCCCGGGCAAGATGGGGGAGCGTGGCGCTTCCAGCATCGCCGAACTTTGCCGCGTCCGGCGCTTCGCCGATGCCGACAGAATCCAGGATGACCAGTATGGCTTTCATGGGTTGCGCGTGACTTCGTCAATGATGCCAACAATAATCGATCGAAGCGGGGCGGTCGCCGACTGCACAATCTGGCGCGCGCCATTGCCTTCGTCCAGGACCAGGACCTCCTGGCCGACCCCGGCGCCCACGGAATCGATTGCGATCAGGTAGTCGCCCGAGGGCGTTCCGTCAAATCTGGCCTTCTCGACAATCAGGAGCTTCTTCCCATCATAGAACGGATGGTTGATCGTCGAATAGACTTCGCCTGTGACAGTTCCGATAATCATGAGTTGTGTACATCGTCCACGATCCCCACGACCGCGTGGTCGACCGGGACGAACACGGGATCAAGCGTCATGGCGGCCTCGCGCCCGCCTTCGTAATAAACCAGTTCGCCGGGTCCGGCCATCCTCGTGGAATCGGCGGCGACGATCGGCGACCCCTTTGGCTTTCCGGTTTTGTCCAGTGGCTGGACCCAGAGCATCGGCACGGATTCAAGGCCTGTGCAGGTCACGCAGGGCACGACTTTGCCGATGACGCGGCCCAGCAGCATTTAGGCTTCGCCCTCCAGGTCCAGCATCTGCGATTCGCTGAAATAGGTCCCGGCGCCGATCTGTTTGCTGAGCGCCTCGGACGGGGCCGGAATGATCTTGTAAACCACGTTGATGCCCGCGTTTTTCAGATACGTCACGGCGATATCCACGGCGGCCTCGATGTCATGCAGATCGCCGCGATAAATGCTCACGCCTTTGCCGGAAAGGGAACTGTCGGCGAGGCGCATTTCGGACAGGGTGACGGGCGTGCCCTTCAGCGCCATTTCCGCCGCCCGGACGTTGGAAGATGCGGTCGGCGTTTCGATGATCGCCATTGCGCCCGAATGAATCGCGTTCCGGCTCCCGAGGACAGCGTCGTGCACCTGCGGATGCACGTCGGGAAGCATGACGTGATCAATCACGCTGTCCTTGCCGCACGCGAGACCTTCGGCGATGGATTCGGCGACCGAGCCTGTGGTGCCGCAGATCAGGGTCAGGTAGCGTCCCCGGCTGATGATGCCGCACTTGAGGAGGGAGATGGGGGCCTTCTTGACGATGGCGTCGGTCGCGTAGATTCCGATCGCGATATCCTTGAACTCGATGATGGCGATCGCCGGGTACTTCTTCATTATACGATCCTGAAATGGTCGACCAGCACGCACCGCCGCCAGCGGGAAAAACTGCGCGGTCCGGTGAGTCCTTCTCCCGTGGGGCTGGCGATGGTGAACGACGTGTAGCCCTCGCCGCCGAATCCGAGGCCGGCCTGGGAGCGCCCGTTTTTCACGAAGATGCTGCAATTGCACTCGCGCGCCATGCGGCTCAGGTTGTCGAGATTCTTCGAGTGCATGATCGCAGTATGCCGGCAGCCCCCTTCGATCTGAATCGCGAGGGAAATCGCGTAATCCGCGTTCGGCACACGCGTCACGGGCATGATCGGCATCATCTGCTCCGTCCAGAGAAGGGGGTGGGTCTCGTCCACCTCGACGACGCCCAGCTTGATCGTGCTGGGGACGCTCATGCCCATTTTGCCGAGAATGAGATCCGCGTTCTTGCCGATGCAGTCGCGGTTGACTTCGGCATGGCCCCGCGGTCCGGCCATCTTCGTGAAGATCGTGTTTTCAAGCTGCTGCAGGCGCCCGCGTTCGATCAGCGCCGCGCCGTACTGCGTCATCGCCTTGAGAAGCGCGTCGGCCACGCTCGCCACCACGATCACTTCCTTCTCTTCCACGCAGATGATGTTGTTGTCGAATGAAGCCCCGAGCACGATGTCGCGCGCGGCCGGATCAATATCCGCGGTTTCGTCAACGACCACCGGCGGATTGCCGGGGCCGGCGCAAATAGCGCGTTTGCCGCTGGCCATGGCCGCCTTCACGACCCCGCCGCCGCCCGTGACGACGATGAGCCGGACGCCCGGATGCTTCATCATCTCCTGCGCGGATTCAATCGTGGGACTGGCGACGCACGTGACGACATTTGCCGGGCCGCCGTGGGCCGTGATGGTCTTGTTGAGGAGGGCGACGGTCTGCGCGGAGCACGACTTCGCGGTCGGGTGCGTGTTGAACACGACCGTGTTTCCGGCCGCGATCATCGCGATCGCGTTGTTGATGATCGTGGACGTCGGATTGGTGCAGGGGGTGATGGATCCGATGACCCCGTACGGCGCCGGCTCGCAGAGCGTCAGCCCGTGGTCGCCGGTGAACGACTCGGGCACAAGCTGTTCGGTGCCGGGCGTCTTCTCCGCAACGAGCTGGTTCTTGAGGATCTTGTCTTCGAACCGGCCCAGCCTGGTTTCCTCGGCGGCGGCCTTGGCGAGCACGGACGCGTTGTCCAGCGCGGCCCTGCGAATCGCCGCAATGATGCGGTTGCGTACGGCGAGGGGCAGGGCGGTATAAACGGGAAATGCCTTCTGGGAAGCCTGAATGGCCTCGTTGATCGTCGAAAAGACACCGAGCCCCGGGTCGGCGGGAGAGGATACCGGCGCTGGAGGAGGGGCGGAAGGCGAGGGGGGATTGCCGCCCGAGAGAGTGGACGCAATCTGCCGCGCAATCGCTTCGATGTCCTTGTCAGAAAGGCTCATAGTCAATGGTTAATGGTTGATGGTTCAACGAGACATCAACCCAACCCATTACTTCTTATATTTCACCGTGCCGTCGATGTCCCAACTGTCAACGATCGCCATGATCACGGCGTCCACCGGTTTCTTGTCGGTTGCAGCCGTCTGGCGGGCCGAACTCCCCGAGGCCACGAGGACGAGCTCGTCCGGGCCTGCTCCGACGGCGTCCGCCGCGACCACATGGCCGCCGGTTTCCTTGCCTTCGGAATCCACGTAGCGCACCAGCATGAGCTTCAAGCCGTCCATGCTGGGTTCCTTGCGCGTGGAAACCACCGTGCCGATGACTTTGCCAAGATTCATGATGAAATGGTCAATGGCTCATGGTTGATGGTTGATGGGATCCCAAGGGTCCGTCAACCGCAAGCCATTTGCCATCGGCCGATCCTATTTCTTGGCTTTCGCTTCCGCCTGGCGGCCGAGCGGCATGATCGCGTCCACATTCACATGCGGGCGGGCGATCACGTGGACGGTCACCACTTCGCCGATGCGGCTGGCCGCGACCTGGCCGGCATCGCACGAGGCCTTGACCGCAGCGACGTCGCCGCGGACAACGACGGTGACGTACCCGCCGCCTGTTTTCTCGTACGAAACGAGCTCGACCTTCGCCGCCTTGACCATGGCATCGGCCGCTTCAACGACCGCCGGGAAGGACCTTGTCTCAATCATGCCTAATGCGTCTGCCATATGTGCCTCTCTGTGGTTTATGTTTCCGCTCTAAAGAAATCAGCCCCCGCCGCCCTTGACCTCGCGCCCTTTCAAATCCGCGATGGCCTGCTCGGCCGCGCGGTACCCGATGTCGATATCCCGCTCGTCGCCGCCGAGATACAGGCGCCCGAAACTGCCGAACGCTCGGACCTCGAGCACGTTGATGTGGGCCGCCTTCTCCGCCTCGTTGGCCGCAATGGCGGCATAGCCGGCCGGCGCGCACTCCATGACGTAGAGCGTCTGGCCGGGCTCGATCATGTTGCCGTGGCGCATGCGGTTGATCAGCTGGGTGTGGTAATCAGTGATGCGCCGGATCACCTGGCTCGTGGTGATCTGCGGCTTGATCCGATCCTCCTCCTTGAGGTTCAGCGACTCGAGGATGGCCCGGCCGGCGGCGCGCACGTTCGCCTGCGAGTCCGAGTGAATTTCCAGCATGCCGTAGAGGCGTTCGACGATCTGCATGCCCGGCGTGACGTCCGTGGCCTTGAGGGCGATGTCGGTGACGCGGTTGATTTCCATGCCCGGCGAGATTTCCACGAACAGCGCGGCCTGGCCGGGGCGGGGGAGGAAGCCCTGGGAGACCGTCGCCTGGAATGAGGCAAACTGGGGCTGGAGGCTGTCGATGAACACATAGGTCCTGAGTTCCGCCATGAAAGATCTCCTTTCCACGTCAGGCCCGCAGTTCCCGCGCGGCCGTCTTCAATACTGTTTACCGTCCGGCTTCGACGTCGCCCGGATGCCCATTCGCGCTTCTTCCAGGATCTTGACGCTGCTGCTGCACCCGACGCGCGTCGCCCCGGCTTGAATCATCTTGAGCGCATCGCCGTAGGACCGGATGCCCCCGGACGCCTTGACGCCGAGTTTTCTCGGCGCCACGGTCCGGGCCATCAACGCGATGTCCTCCGCCGTCGCGCCGCCCGTGCTGAAACCCGTCGAGGTCTTCACAAAGTCCGCGCCGGCCTTCATGCTGAGCTCGCACGCCCGGACTTTCTCCTCGTACGTCAGCAGGCTGGTTTCCAGGATGACCTTGCTCAAGCCGCGGCCTTCCCTGCAGGCTTCCGCGACACCCCGGATGTCCTTCAGCACCAGCGCGTCTTCCTTGCTCTTCAACGCGCCGATGTTGATGACCATATCGATTTCCTTCGCGCCTTCGCGAAGCGCCTTCCGGGCCTCGAGAACCTTGATTTCGGGCGCCTGCGCCCCGAGAGGGAAGCCGACGACGCAGCAGACCTTCACGCCGGATCCCCGCACGAGGGCGACGGCCTGCTTGACGTTGGAGGGGTTGACGCAGACGGAGAAGAACCCGTGCTTGACGGCCTCTTCGCAGAGTTTCTGGATGTCGGCGCTGGAGGCCTCGGGCTTGAGCAGCGTGTGGTCGATCATCTTCGCGAGCTGCTCGGGCGTGACCGAGCGGGTTGCGGCCGCGGCCGGCCTGGCGGTTCCGGTCTCCAGCAGTTGCTTCACGCGCTCGGTGATCTTCGCAATATCTTCAGACGAGATATCCAAACCGACCTCCCGATCCTTGCCCGCCGGGGCGCCTTCCACGTCCATGATCATTCCGACGCGGCGCCGATGCCGTTCCTCGGTACACGCCGTGCCGAGAAAAACGTCAATGATCGGCCGGGCTTGGTCTATAGTAGTTTGACCCGCACCGAGCGTCAAGACGTTGGCGTCGTTGTGCTCGCGGCTGTTGCGGGCGAGGGCTTCGTTGTAGCAAGCGGCCGCGCGGACGCCGCGCACCTTGTTGGCCGTCATCGCGGAGCCGATGCCGGCGCCGTCCACGACGATGCCGAAATCGCAGGCGCCGGAGGCCACGCGCCCCGCCACGGCGGCGGCGAACCGGGGATAATCAACGGCGTCCTTGCTGTGGGTTCCGCAGTCCTCGACGGAGTGGCCCAGGGCCGTCAGATGGGAGACGATGTGGGTTTTGAGCTCGAAGCCGCCATGGTCGGAGCCGACGGCGATTCTCAAGGCTTTGCTCATAACCCCCAACGATCAGGTCGGGTCTTCGGGCTGAGGCGCGTCCTCTTCCGGAACCTCGTCCGTTCCGCCGCCCTCTTCTTCCATGTCGGCGGCCGCCTTCGCGCGGTCCACGAACTTCGCCTGCTTCAGCAGGTAGTCCTGGTAATCCTCGAACAGGATTCGTGCGCGCTGGCGTTTCACCGTCTGCTCGATCTGCTGCTTCATGGCGCCGACCGTCACGTCGGTGCTGGGCACGCGCTTCGCGACGTAGGCGATGACGACGGCATCCTCTGTCGAAAGCAGGTCGGTCACCTCGCCCTGGTTACGGGGGAGAATGCCCCGGAGAACGATGTCGATGTAGTCATTGGTCAGCTCGGAGGCCTCGGCGGCCGTGAAATTCGTCATCGCGACGGGCTGCAAGTTGTACGGCGTGAGCGCCTGCTCAAAAGGCTTTCCTTCATCGACGGCCTTGATCGCCGCCTCGCGAATCTCGTTGGCCTTCTTCGAGAGGTTCTCGGCCAGGGCGTTTTCGCGCGCGGCCACCATGACCTTGTCCGCCACCTCGTCGAACTCCGGCACGCGCGCGGGAAGTTTTTCGTCCAGCGCGATGACATAGACGTGGTTGCTGCCGACGACCGCGTCGCTGAAGTACTCGTCCGGCGCGGACGTGAGGTTGAACGCAACGTGGTTGAACATCAGGCCGGCATCGACTCCGGGGACCTCGTCCTCGAAGGCGAAGGGCTCGAGCTTCTTGACTTCCAGCCCCGCCTTCTGCGCGGCGTCCTCGAATTTCGGCGAATTGCCGTCGCGATCCGGCGCGAGGGCGACCACGAAGTCCGTGGCCACGTCGGCTGCGCGGTCGCGGGCCGCCTGGAGGGTCAGCGCGGTGAGAACGTTGGTCTTCACCGTGTCGAAATCGAGGGTGACCACCTTGCTCGTCACCACCGTCGCCACCATGTTGGAGCCCGCGGCGAGGAGATTGGTCACCGTTTCGCTCACGGTGTTCGTCACGCGGTAGTCGTCGATGTGCTCGTCATAGTACGCGAGGGCGTCGTCTTCGTTCGTCACGGTCATGTCGGCGATGTATTTCTGCACGGGAATCTCAACGTACTTCACGCGCACCCGGTCCGGAATCTTGAACTGCTCGGGATCGGACAGGAAGTACTTGTGGGCGTCCTCGCGCGTGACGCTGACGTCCTTCTCGAAGTTCGTCACGGTCATCGCCACGTACTCGATGTCGAACGTGTCGCTCAGGGAACTGAAGGTCCTGTTGATGTCGGAGGGGGGGATGAGAACGGCCTGCTGCACCATATACTGAAGCTTCTGGAGGGCGATTTCCCCGCGGACGTGCTCCTCGAACTGCAGTTCGCTGAAGCCGAGGTTGGCCAGGAAGTTCTGCACGAACCCGTTGTACTGGCTCGGGTTGAACCGGCCATCGGTGGAGAAGCCGGGATGGGCCTGGATCGTGGCCCTGACCTCGTCGTCGGACGCGCCTAGGCCGAGATCCCTGGCTTGCTTCATGGCGACGATCCGCCGCCACGCGGACTTGCGGATTTCCTCGTCGATCTTCTCGGTCATGTTGATCGGCTGGCCGACCGCCAGCACCACGGACATGTACGTGTCGAAGTAGGCCTGCCGGAACTCGTCGCGGGAAACCCACTTGTCGTTCAGCTTGCCCTCGGCGTTCGCCTCCTCCGCGTTCGCGCCCTGGTTCGGCATCTGCGTGCCCCAGATAACGAAGGAAAAGACAATGACGATGAGGAAGGTCGCCCAGAGGAGGCGCGATTGAATCAACCGGTGAAACTTAGAAATCAACATCGGCATGGCGAAAACGCCCTTTCATTGTTGTTCAAACAGGCGGGAAAGATAGCGGGAGGGAGGCGTTGGGTCAATGGGGAAGAACGCGGGTTACTTGTGCTTGGTGCCTTGTGCCGGGTGCTTCGTTCACGGCAAAGCACCACGCACCAAGCACCCATCAGAAGATCTTGAACTTCGGCAGGTCCTGGATGTCCACCATCCCGACCAGGCGTTTCTTTTCGTCGACGACAATCAGGTCGTCGATGTTGTGCTTTTCGTAGATGGCGAGCGCGTCCACGGCCAGGTGGTTCCTGCCCAGCGTGATGGGGCCGGGCGTCATGACCTCGTCGATCAACCGGTCGCCGACGCCCGAGGGGTCGCCGATGTGCCGGCGCAGATCGCCGTCCGTGAAGATGCCGGCCACGCGATCCTGCTCGTCCACCACCGCCACCGAGCCCGAGCGCGCGCTCGTCATGGCCAGCACCGCATCCCGCACCGTGGAGCCCGTGCGGACTTTCGCCAGCCGGTCGCCGGTACGCATGATGTCGGAGACCCGGAGCAGGAGCGTGCGGCCGATCGCGCCGCCCGGATGCAGTTTGGCGTAGTCCTCCTTCTTGAACCCCTGCGCCTCGAGAAGGATCATGGCCAGCGCATCGCCCACGGCAAGGGTCGCCGTTGTGCTCGAGGTCGGCGCCATGTTGAACGGACACGCCTCGCGGTCCACGGTCACCAGCACGACCACGTCGCTGTTCTTCGCCAGGGCGCTGCCCGCCACGCCGCAGAGGGAGATGATGCTGACGCCGTAACGCCGCACCACCGGGATCAGGTTCATCAGTTCCTCGGACTCGCCGCTGTAGCTCAACGCCAGCAGGATATCCGTGTTGTGCAGGATCCCGAGGTCGCCGTGCATGGCGTCCGACGGGTGCATGAAAATGGCGGGACAGCCGGTGCTCGTCAGCGTGGAGGCGATTTTCTGGCCGATGGGCAGGTTCTTGCCGACGCCTGTGACGACAACCTTGCCGCCCTGTTTGAGACGCTCCAGGATCAGTTTCACGGCCTGGTTGAATTCCTTGCCGAGGCTGTCGCGGACCTTTTTCAGGGCCGCCATTTCGAGGGCAATGACTTCTTTGGCTTTTTCAACGTATTTCAAGAGCGCTCCGATCCGATTTTCCAAGGGTTGGAAAACTCGGACGGAAGTTTTCCAAGGATTGGAAAAATAGGCGAGTTCTTTTTTCCGGAGCCGGAGACGGCGCCGGCCAGGTCATCGGCGGCGCATTTTCGCGATGAACATGCCGTCGCACGGGCCCTCCCATGGCCAGACCCAGCGCGGCTCTCCGTCCAGGAAGAAGTCCGTCCTCCGGTTCAGGAACGAATCGATCATGCCCACCGTCTCCGCGTTCGTGAGGGTGCAGACGGAGTAGACGAGGCGGCCGCCGGTGCGGACGGCATCTGCCGATGCATGCAGAATCCCGGCCTGCGCTTCGGCGCGCGCGGTGACGTCGTCGTTTGTCGTTCGCCACCGGGCGTCCGGGTTCCGGGACCACGTGCCGATGCCGGAGCAGGGGGCGTCCACGAGCACGCCATCGAAATCTTCGCGGGCGGGGCGTCCAGTCCCGTGCGCCGTGATGATAGTCACTCCCGCGCGTTTCGCGCGCCGCCGCAGTTCCGTCAATGCGGATTCCCGCACGTCGGTGGCGCGGATAGAACCCTGGTTCTTCATGAGGTCCGCGAGATGAAGGCTCTTGCCGCCCGACCCGGCGCAGACGTCCCGCCAGGACTCGCCGGACTTCGGATCGCAGATCAGGCCGGTGATTTGGGAGGCGAGGTCCTGGATCTCGACGTGCGGCGACGAGATGACCGGCGAGCCGGTGACGGACACGGTTTCAGACATGGCAGGGTGTCTGTCATATGGAATTGCCTTCGACTGAAGTTCGCGAAGGACGTCTTCGACATGCCGTCGGGCAATCCGCAGCCACGTCGGCGGGCGTTTCTGAAATGCCTCAATACACTTCCGCAGATGGTTGTCCGGTTCGTGAAGAACCTCGCGAAACCATGCCGGAACAAGATCTTCCGGGGCAACGCCGGCGACTGCCGCGGTTTTCTCCTCTAAAGATAGTGAGCCCAGCGGTTGAAGATCTGATCTGGCGGCGAGAATCGCGATGGCCGGATGAATCTCGATGGCATCCAGCCGATGGGATAGGGCGAGCGCAGAATTCATATCCAGGTTCCGCGTCCAGCCGCGCCAGCGGAAAAACGAGAAGACCAGGTCCGAAAGGAACCGGCGGTCGCGCGATCCGAGCTCGCGATGGGCCCGGAAATGGTTCGCCAGGGTCACGTCGGCTGGGCGGCCCGCGGCAACGGCGTCGGCCGCGATCTGGACCACGACAGGGGCCAGTTCGGCCAGCTTTCGCGCCGCGTGCGGGGGGATTTCGCGTTGGACCGTCATGCGTGGAGAGTACCGATTGCCGTGG
>CALMZY010000195.1 GCA_937870865.1 uncultured Lentisphaerota bacterium
TGCCACGCCGTGCTGCGTGCCAAGGGGCTCGCGGCTGAAGTTGTTTTGTGGCTGTGAACGGGGTTGATCATTACATCTACAATAAACGCCGAACGGGTGAAAAAGTTTAGGAGGAAAGGACCCCCCGAACGAAAAACTTGTTTGCTCTGCGGTCCAAATCTCTTGATAGTAAACGCGGTCCGGGGCGTAGCTCAGTCTGGTAGAGCACTGGTTTTGGGAGCCAGTCGTCGGAGGTTCAAATCCTCTCGCCCCGACCATCCCCCTTCCGAAAAAGAGACCTCCGGCGGCCGGATGTACTTCCCGTTTGCCTTCGGCGCCGATAGAGTGGCCGAAAACGCGGAATTTTCCGCACGTAACCCGAGGGAATTGCCATGAACGACCAATCGTCCACGGCCGCCTGGCATGCGTTGTCCGGCGCAGAGGTGGTGAAGCAGCTGGAAGTCGACAGGACCCAGGGCCTGACATCAGAACAGGTTGCGGAACTCCAGCGGAAGTGGGGTGCCAACGCGCTTACCCCCAAGGAACCCACACCCTTGTGGGTCAAGTTCCTCGCCCAGTTCCAGCAGGCGCTGGTCTACATCCTGCTCCTCGCGGCGGTGGTCTCGGCGCTCCTCGGGGAATTTGTCGATGCATTCGTGATCTTCATCGTGACCTTCGTCAACGCCATCATCGGCTTTCTGCAGGAGTCCAAGGCTGAGAAGGCGCTCGATGCTCTTGCGAAAATGATGAAGACCGAGGCGAACGTCCGACGCAACGGCGCCCGGCGGCGCGTAGCCGCCGCCGAACTGGTCCCGGGCGACATCGTCCTCCTCCAATCCGGCGATTCCGTGCCCGCCGATCTGCGACTGCTTGCGGTGAAGGATCTCCAGATCAACGAGGCCATGCTGACCGGCGAGTCCCTCCCCGTCGCGAAGCAGGCGGAGCCCGTGCCGGAAGGCAACGTCCTCGCCGAACGGACGGACATGGCCTACTCCGGCAGCCTTGTGACCTTCGGGCAGGCCGAGGGTGTGGTCATCGCGACCGGCGATCGCACCGAAACAGGACGCATCGCCGGGATGCTCCAGTCCACGGAGGAGCTTGCCACGCCCCTGACGAGGAAGATCGCGGAATTCAGCCGCCTCCTGCTGGTGGTGATCATGGTCCTTGCCGTCGCCATGTTCTTTATCGGGATCCTGCGTGGCGAGTCCGCCGGCCTCATGTTCATGGCCTCCGTGGCGCTGGCCGTCGGCGCGATCCCGGAGGGGCTCCCGGCAGCCGTCACGATCACGCTCGCGATCGGCGTCACCCGGATGGCGCGCCGGAACACCATTATCCGCAAACTGCCGGCGGTCGAGACCTTCGGCAGCACGACGGTGATCTGCTCGGACAAAACAGGGACGCTCACCGAGAACGCCATGACGGTCAGGCACGTCATGGCCGGCGGGCAGGTGTACGAGGTCGAAGGCGTCGGCTATGCGCCCACGGGCAGGATTCTGCGAGATGGCACCCCGGTGGATGCGGCCGGCGAACGGGCGCTCGCGGAATGCCTGCTGGCGGGGTTGCTGTGCAACGATTCACAGGTCGTCGAAAAGGACGGACGCACGAAGGTCGAGGGGGACCCGACGGAGGGGGCGCTGATCATCTCGGCGCGCAAGGCCGGATTCGATTTCGCCACGGCGGTCGCCGAGCGGCCGCGGCTCGACGTCGTTCCCTTCGAATCCCAGCGCATGTTCATGGCGACCCTGAACCGCATTGGGGACCATAACACCCTGTACGTGAAGGGATCGGCCGAGCGCATACTCGACGCCTGCGTGAACGCCATGGACCCGTCCGGGAACACCACGGCGCTCGATGCGGCCTCCGTGCGGAGCCGGATCGAGGAGATGAGCCGCGACGGCCTCCGCGTATTGGCGTTCGCCGCGCGCCCCATCGCCGCGGAGCGGAAGGAGATTACGCCGGCTGACGCGGAGCGCGAGCTGACTCTTCTTGGGCTGCAGGCGATGATCGATCCGCCGCGCTCGGAAGCCATCCGCGCTGTCGGCGAATGCCAGAAAGCCGGCATCGAGGTCAAGATGATCACCGGCGACCACCCCGGAACCGCCGCGGCCATCGGCGCGCAGTTGGGCCTGCAGGGTTCGAGGAATTCCGAGGGCGGCAAGCTGAACGTCGTCACAGGAAAGGAGTTGGAGTCCGTAAGCGATGAGGCGCTGCCGGAACTCGCCGACCGCACCGCCATCTTTGCGCGGGTCGCCCCCGAGCAGAAACTCAAGCTTGTGCGGGCGCTCCAGAAGCAAGGGCACATCGTCACGATGACGGGCGACGGCGTCAACGACGCGCCCGCCCTGAAGCAGGCGGACGTGGGAGTGGCCATGGGCATTACCGGAACCGACGTGGCAAAGGGGGCCGCGCACGCGATTCTGACGGACGACAATTTCGCGTCGATCGAGGCGGCGGTGGAGGAAGGCCGCACGGTCTTCGACAACCTGGCGAAATTCATCACGTGGACGATCCCGACCAACGGTGGGGAAGCCCTGGTCATCCTGCTGGCCGTCATCTTCGGACTCCAGCTCCCGCTCCTTCCCGTGCAGCTCCTGTGGATCAACCTCCTGACCGCCGTGCTGCTCGGCACGGCGCTGATCTTCGAACCGAAGGAGGACGGGATCATGAGCCGCAGGCCCCGCGATCCGGCGCAACCGATCCTGACGCCCGAGCTGCTTGGGCGCACGGCGCTTGTCTCCTCGCTCATGGCTGCGGGCGCCTTCGCGCTGTTCGCGTGGGAGCAGAACCGCGGCGCGCCGATCGAAGAGGCGCGCACGATTGTCGTGAACCTGATCATCGGCGTGGAGGCCTTCTACCTGCTTGCCTGCAGGACGCTGAAACGCCCCCTGCTCACGGCCCGGCTCGCGCCGAACGGCTGGATATGGGTGGGCATCGGCGTAACCGCGCTTGCGCAGGCGGCGTTCACGTATCTGCCGCTGTTCGGGAAACTGTTTCACACCCAGCCCATTACTGTGTCGGCCTGGATTCGCATCCTGACGGTGGGCGCGATCGTGTTTATCGTCGTCGAATCGATGAAATCGTTCACCCAGCGGAGCGAGGCTCGCGCGCGGCCGCGCGGCATGCCGGGCAACCGATGAGCCACCCTCGCGGCTGAGAACGCGCCTTGCACCGGGCGCTCGGCCGGACTATCGTGGTGACGCCTGATGCGTTAAACGCGCGATGGGAGAACGACTATGAAGACATGCTGTCTGTCCCTTGTCTGCGTCCTGCTTCTTTGCTCCCCCTGCCTCGCCGCGGAGCCCGCGGACGCTCCTGAAAACCCGCTGGAGGAAACAAAGAGCAACATCCTCATCGTCGAGAAGAAGCTCGACGAGCAGGTGGCCGACTCGGAGAAGCGATTGTCCGCGCTGGAGAAGAAGATCGCCGAGCTGTCGTCCAAGCTCGGAACGAGCTTCGGCTCCACCACCATCGAACGTCGCCTCACCGATCTCGACCGCCGGCTGGCGAAGATCGAGCGGGACATCGACCAGCTGAAGAGCCGCGTCAGCAAGGTGGAGAGCAAGAAGTAGGAAGGACGCGTGCTCGCTACTTCCGACGAGGGAAAGTGGCACATCGAGCGGGCCGACGGGTTCCTCGATCTGAACATGATCGACCAGGCGCGTCGGGAACTGGAGCAGGTCAACCCGTTCGAACGTCGCTACGACAACTACATCTACGCCGCCCTGCGCCTGGCGTTGGCCGATGCGCGCTGGGGTAATGCCGCGCAATTCGCGCGCACGTTGATCTCCCGATCGCACACCAGAGAACCGGACTTGTATGTTCGACTTGCCTACGCCGTCCGGCGAGCGGAAGGCATCGAGGCGGCGCGCATCATTCTTCTCCAGGTTCTAAAGCGATTTCCGAAAATCGCCGTCATCCCGTTCAACCTCGCCTGTTACGCGTGCCGGCTCGGTCATCCTGACGAGGCCATGGCGTATTTGAAGAAGGCATTCAAGCTGGACCCCGGCTTGCGTGAAGATGCGCTGGACGACGAGGACCTTCAGCCGATCCGGGAACGATTGGAGGATTGACCCGCCCGTCCCCCGTCCGCAAAACCTTCGCGCTTGTAAACACTTATGCGGCAAGTCGGTATATTATCGAAAAAGCCCGAAAAATAGTTATGTAAAGCGTTTTACTAGCGTATTCTATCGAGGTATGTTTTCATGCAGTTGCACAGCTCCAATGAAACACCGCGCGGAGGATCGATCATGAGGTCAGCGTCTATCGGCAAAACGGTTCTGTTTTGCGCCACACTTGTTCTCGCACTGAGCACCCAGGCCGAAGTCATGCTTCAGTGGTTCGAGACGGAATGGGATGAAATGTACCGGCGCACTCCCGAGGTGGCGGAGGCCGGCTACAGCTACATCTGGACTCCCCCGCCGACGAAGGCGCCGACCGGGCTTGGCACGAAATGGGGCAACGTCGGGTACAGCCTCTACGACCGGTTTGATCTCGGCGATACGCCCCAGCGCGGTTCGTGGGCCACCCGCTACGGCACGCGCGGATCCCTGCGCAACATGGTCAACCAGATGCACCAGTGCGACGTGAAGATCATCCCCGACATCGTCATGAACCACACCGGCAACGGGCCGGACATCCGCGAATACCCCGGCATGCGTGTCACGGACTTCCACGTCTGGTACCACTCGGGCTACTGCAACGGGCTGAACTACAAGCGCGCGCCCCGGATGGGCCTGGACGACTCCTGGCCCGGCGACTGGTACCACGACAATGGTAATGGGCGGACGATGTGGAAAGACCTGTGCAACCTCCAGGACATCCGCACGGAGGACTGCAAACTGACCCGCCCCGGCACGGGGAACAGCACCGACAACCGGTTCACGGCGCCCAACGGCCCGCAGTTCATCGCCGGCGAATCGTTCCTCCGGCACGTCGGCCAGTACGACAAGTATCCCTACTATCCCGCCGGGTACGAGAACGAGGAGGCCAGCGACATGCTGTACCGCTGGATCGCCTGGCTCGGCAACGCGATCGACTACGACGGCCTGCGGCTCGACGCCGGGAAGCACACCCCGTGGGAATTCTTCGGAAACGATTCCGACGGATTCCTTCACGAGGCGCAGTACAACCAGAGCCTGCGCCGCGGTTACACCAACTACAACGACAACACCGACGTGTTCCGGAACGACATCAACCGGAAGCGTTCCCTCATCTTCGCGGAGATTCTGAGTCCCTGGAACGAGATCACCTACTGGGCCAACAGCAACCCGATGCGATTCCTCGACTACGGCATCAAGAAGACGGCCGACAGCGCGCTGGAAGGCAATATCGGCAACTTCTACGGGTACGGGAAAGACTTTGGGCCCGAGAAGGGCATCATGTACATCTGGGGTCACGACGAGGGACCCAAGAGCAAGGTCGATCTCGGCTACGCCTACACGCTCACCCACATCGGCATCCCGATGGTCTACTTCACCGGCAACAACGTCACATGGGACGACAGTCAATCCGGCCGGACCTGGATGATCCCGGGCTACGACAACTACGCGCTCGGCGACAACGGCACCAAGATTCCCAACCTCGTCTGGATCAATGCCCAGTTCGGCTGGGGCAAGGAATGGAACCGCTGGGCGGACAATGATTTTCTCGCGCTCGAGCGGTTCGACGACCTCGACAGCGACAACAACCCCGACTATGGGGAAGGCGTCCTGCTCGCGGCGTTCAACGATTCCGGGTACGACATCACCAAGTCTCTCGACACCGTGTTCACGAACGGCACAGTGCTTCACGACTACACCGGCAACAACCCGAACAACGTCACCGTGTCCGGCGGCAAGGCGAACATCACGGTGCCGGGCAACTACGGCCAGGGCTGGGTGTGCTACGCTCCCCTCACCCCTGAGGTCACCCTCAGCATCCCCGGCACCAACAGCATGGCGTGGGTCGTGCCGGGCGGCATTCACGGCTCGTCCAAGTCCCGCACCGTTCCCCGCATCACCAGCTCCTCTTTCACCGTCGACGCCGGCCTGAGCTACGCGGCGTCGGACGTTCTCCTGAAGTGGGGCCAGGGCAATACGCAGGTCGGCAGCGGAACGCACTACACGAACGAGAGCCTGCTCGTCCGCGCCAACTACGAGCAGATGGGCGGCTCCGGCACGAGCTGGTCGCTCAACATCACCGATGCCACGAACAGGATTCCGGAAGGCTTGAACACCGTCAAAGTCCGCGCGTACGTCAACAAGCCCGGCAGCGGACGTCCGGCCCTCTACAACACGGCCACCAAGGTCGTGTACGTAGACCTCGTCGGACCGCAGTTGAACATCAGCTACCCGACCAACAACCAGGTCATCCGCGGCGAAGGCGTGATGATCATCAGCAACACCGACTACACGGCCTACGGCATGACCGTGTCCATCGACGGCGGCGCCGCGACCTCGGCCGACGAGATCATGAAGGGGCTGTGGAAGTTCGGCCTCACCGGCCTCGGCGCGGGCGTCCACACAGCCGTCGTGACGACTACGGAGGCCGATTGGGGCGCGAGCCGCCAGGTGATCAATACCAGCATCTACACGCGCGTGTTCCAGGTGGCGGGCAACGTCGAGGGCATCGGCCTGAACCACTCGGTCAACACGACCAACACCCTGCCCTTCTTCCAGACGATCGTCACCGGCGGGAACGAGTCCTACAGCGCGATGCGCCTGTACTGGGACGGCTACGAGCTTCCCTTCAACGGCGGCAACCGCACCAACATCTTCAACGGCGAAATCATCTTCCGCGACACGCTCGGGAACATCGTGACCAACCGCCTCTGGGGCAACTTCGTCAACGGCCCGCATTATTTTGAGGCCGAGCGCGTGGATGCGGGAGTCACCAGCCGCGTCGTCCGCCGCGTGGTCTTCAACCTGTATGGCATCAATGCCATCGACTCCGACGGCGACGCCCTGCCCGACAACCTGGAGATGCCGTTCATCGACACGGTCGGCGCGCCGGGCGCCAACCAGCCGTGGCCGGGCGACAGCAACGCCGACATGAACTTCATCCCTGAGACGGGGGAAAAATGGACGCGGCTGAACCCCTACAATCACTCCACGTTCTACACCGGCCAGTGGGACGACCGGGGTGACATGGACGGCGACGGGTACAGCAACTACGAGGAGCTATATGCCGGCCTCAACGACTCCAACAACATCTACGCCTACAGTATCTACGACGCGACCAGGCATCCAAGCGGGGCCCCGGCCACGGGCGCGGAAGTGACCTACACGCCCGACCCTGGACTGCGCACCAACAACATCACCATCACGTACAAGCAGAACGATGGCCCACTGAAGAATGCCGCATCCGTCAACCTGCACGTTGGACACTCCAAGCGCACGACGGGCGAATGGCAGGATTGGCGAGACGTTGCCATGACCTGGGATGCGGGCAACAGCCGCTACCAGGCCACGTATCTCGTTTCCAACAGCGCGACCTCCGTGGATTTCTGCTTCAACCAGGGCGGCACCAACTGGGACAACAACAATCGCAACGACTGGCAGGTTATCGTGAAAGGTTCCGTTCCCAGCGAATTCGTCATGGACGGTGATTTCGACGGTGCGAATGGCGGGAACGGATACACAGTCGTGCCGTATGCGATGAAGATTCTGGCCGCGGTCAAGGGAGACACCCTTTATGTGGCGACATGGTCCACGGAAGCCAACGACGTCTTTCTGTATGTCACCGACGAACTCGGGGACATCAAACCGACGCCGTGGGCGAAGGCCCGATATGTCTTCTTAGACACGTCAATCAAGCCGTACCTCGCGGCCGAAGCCGATGCCGCTAAGGGACGCACAGGCTTCCTGTACAACGTGACGGGTGCCGTCACCAACGGCGTTCGACCCTCTCACCCCGCGTTGGAAGCCCAGTTCAGCCTGACCGACGCATTCGGCTACGTGCCGGAGGCGGTCTACATCGCCTCGGTCGCGTACGGCACTGGCGACGGCGGCGAGATCCAGAGCCAGGCTCCGTACGAATGGCAGGGCGGGAGCTGGGACCAGTCGACTACTCCGTGGACATGGATACCCGCCGACCTGGATATCATGGAATTTCAGCGCGTCGCGATCGACAGCATCTCCTTGACCCGGTCGTCCATCTCGACGCGCTGCGCGATGTAGAACGCCGTCGCCGGGATGCGCGCGCGGAGCGCCTCGAGGACCGAGTTGCGACCGGTCACGTTCTCCGTGTCGTCGCCGGCCTTCGCCTTGGGTGCGCGGTTCACGTTCGCCTGCTTCGGCTTGGGCTTTCCGCCCGCG
>CALMZY010000196.1 GCA_937870865.1 uncultured Lentisphaerota bacterium
CGCGGTACGCCAGCCGGGCGGGATGGAGCGAGCTTCGACCGGCTCGATGGCTTTGCGCATCTTCACGGCATGGCGCCAGTTGGCGTCGAGAAGGAGCAGAGGGCGGTCGGCATCCGTGGACGTGAGCGGCGTGGCGTCCGGTGCGAGCAGAAGATAACGCGACAGGTCGGGTTTTCGGCGCAGGGGATAGCGGAGGAAATCAATTCCCTGCGTCCCGCGAAGGGGCTGAATCGTACATTGACCGCGGTCCTCGCCGCGCCGAACGATGATGAGGACGGAAATAGGCATGGGAAGGAGGGTAGCAGAGACAACAAATCCTGGCCAGCGGGAGGCGGAAAGGCTGAAAACCTGAAACCGGAGACCTGAAACCTGAGTTTCGGAGGGAGGGAAGGGGTTTGCAGACGAAGGACGCGCCACGGCGGCGCCGCGCCAAGCTGGATTCAACCATCCGCGAAATCAGCGAAATCCGCGGTTAAATTCTTCGCTGGGCGGTTTGACATCAATTTGATGTAGATGTACTATTTACATCATGATCAAGACGCAAATCCAGTTGCCGGACGAGTTATACCGGGCCGCCAAGGAGGTGGCCGCGCGCAATGAATGGTCTTTGGCAGAGGTCGTGCGGCGGGGTTTGGAGTACGTCGTTAGCGTTTATCCAGGCCTCCGTGTGCCGCGCGAGGAGTGGAAACTGCCCGGTCCATTTGATCTCGGCTTGAAGAAGGATTTCTTCTCGGATCCAGACTGGCGGGCCGAGGTCAACCTCAGCAGCAGCGCGTTGAGCGTGATACGCGAGAAGCGAGGGCCCGGGTACGGAGGGAAGAAGCGCCGGTGATCTCATTCGACACGAACATCCTTTTGGCCGCGCTCGAAGCGAGTGCCGATGATCACGCCGCCGCACGCGAATTCCTGGAGGGGCGCCAGAACGATCCGTCGGTTGCGGTGTGTGAACTCGTCCTGCTGGAACTGTACACGCTGCTCCGCAATCCCAAGGTTTGCGAACACCCGCTCTCCAGTGGGGATGCCGCCACCATCATCCAGGCATTTCGACATCACCCGCGCTGGCGAGTTCTCGATTACGCGCCGGCGGTCACCGAGGATCTTTGGGCGCATGCCGCGAAGAGCCCGGCGCGTCTTCGGATCTACGACATCCGTCTTGCCCTGACCCTCCGACACCACGGAGTAACCGACTTCGCAACCCGGAATGTGAAGGATTTCCAGGGCTTTGGATTCAAGAAGGTCTGGGATCCGCTGAAGTGACGGGTTTGAAACCTGAAACCTGAAACCTGAAACCTGAAACCTGAAACCTGAAACCTGAAACCCTACACCCATCCCCGCAGCTTGACCGCCTCGGCCACGCGGCTGACGGCGACGACGTAGGCGGCTAGGCGCGGCGACAGTTTCCGGTCCTTGGACATCTTGTGAACGGCGCGGTAGGCGTCGGACATCTTGCGGTCGAGCTGCTGGTTGATTCCGTCGAGAGCCCAGTAGTAATTGTACGAGCCTTGGACGAGCTCGAAGTAGCTCGCGATCACGCCGCCGGCATTCGCCAGGATATCCGGGATCACGTGGACCCCCTTGACATGGAGAATCCGGTCTGCTTCGGGCGTGGTCGGCCCGTCAGCCAGTTCGCAGAGAATCTTCGCCTTGATCTGGTCGGCATTGCGGTCGGTGATCACGTTCTCCATGGCAGCAGGATAAAGGACGTCGACCTCCAGTTCCACGAGGTCTTCGTTGCTGATCGGGTTCGCGCCGGGGAATCCGGAAATCTTGCCCGTCTTCATCTTGTGCTCGATGAGCGCCCTGGGGTCGAGCCCCGCCGCGTTGTGCACCCCGCCGCTCGTGTCCGAAACGGCGACGAGTTTTCCGCCGCCGAGAATTTCGGGATGGAGCAGGGCGACGTACTGCCCGGCGTTTCCGCATCCTTGAATGGCGAAGGTGGTTTCCTTCGGCTCCAGGCCGAGCGCCTTGCAGGCTTCGCGCACGAGGAGCACGCCGCCACGCGCCGTGGCGTCGTTGCGGCCCTGCGACCCGGCCAGGGCGAGGGGCTTGCCGGCGGTCGCTCCGGGATGCGAGCCGCGGGCGATCGTCTCGTATTCATCCATCATCCACGCCATGACTTGGGGCGTCGTATAGACGTCCGGCGTGGCCACGTCGCGTTTCTCTCCCATTTCGGACGCCATCGCGCGCATCCATCCGCGGGCCAGGCGTTCTTTTTCCCCATCGGACATCTTCTTGGGATCGGCGATCACGCCGCCGCCCGCGCCGCCGAGGGGAAGGTCGGCCAGTGCCGTGCGCCAGGTCATCCACGCGGACATCGCGCGCCCGAGGTTGAGGCTTTCGTCGGGGTGCCAGCGGATGCCGCCGATCGTCGGGCCGCGCGCGTTGTTGTACTGGATGCGGTAGCCGTGGAATGTCTTCGTGCGGCCGTCGTCCATCTTGACCGGGATCGTGAACCGGAATTCGCGCATCGGCCAGCGCAGGAATTCGGAGAGCGCCGGCTCGAGGCCGAGGAATGACGCGGCTTCGTCAAATTGGGACTGGGCAATTTCAAGCGGGTTTGATGTGTTGGCCATGTCGGGGTTTCCTTTATTACTGATCAGCCTATGTTGCCATCATCCGGTGTTTTAATCCAGCCTGCGACTTCCTGTTTCAGGGTGTCGGCGCGGAGCATCGCGTTTACTTCAAGCACCTTGATCATACGGCTCCACGTCGCCGCTTCCGGCGCCCATTTCGACAGTTGGTTCGGGGCCTGAGAAAGCAACTCGCCGTTGACGCTGTTGCCCTCACGGTTCGGGAAGAGGGCGAAGTAGAGCGTGTCCATGGCGATCAGCTCGTTCAGGATGTGAGCGCCCATGGAGACTTCGGGGGTCAGGTTCTTGTGCATCGCCACGATCTCGCCGATGGCGCAAGCGCGGCTGACCTCGGCAAACGACGCCGGAATCCCGAGCTCGGGGCTCGACGTGCCCCAGCGTCCGGGGCCCAGCAGAAGAAGGCGGCCATCCAGCGCCTTGGTGATGTTGCCGATGAGGCGAGCGACCTCGTAGCGGCTGCGCAGCGGCAGCGCGCCGTATTCCTCAGGCGCCACGTAGACGATGTGATCCAGGGAAACGAGCCGGCTCGATCCGGTCACCGCGCCGCGAGCTTCGAGGAAGCGATGCTTGGGATCGAACTGAACCTCCGGCAGATCCGGCAGGGGGCTGCAATCCGTCAGCGTGATCGATATCCTGCGATCGGGCGTGAACTCGGCGCTGAAACGGACGCGGACGGGCTGGCCGAAGCCCGTTTCGAGAGCGGCCAGAGCGGTTCGAAGGACGGGGACGAAATCCGTGTTCTTCAGGACCGGGTCGAAAGTCAAAGCCGTCGGCTGCATCCCTGTCGCGGGGTGGGGCGAACCGCCCTCGGTGGTGAACAGGTGAAGCGGCACGTCCGTGGCGCGCTTCATGACGTCGACGAAGTAGTCCGACTCGACGCGGCCGTTTTTGAGATTGATGTAGTCCATCTTGCGCTGCGAGTAGCGGCAGACTTCCTCGAAGTCCGTCTCGGGGCGCCTCAGCGGAGCTTTGAGAGCCACGGCGCGGGAGAAGTCATCGCCCGACCGGTCGTCCAGCCGCGTTTCGAGGCCGAAGACAAAACGCGCGAACCCCACGCGCGGATCCATGTACTCGTTCCATGCATACGGGTTGATCGACGTGGCTTCGCCGGAGAGGTGAGGAAAGAAGAAATCACCGTGGCGAACGCCGGGGAGCCGCATGACGCACAGCGGCACGATGCGCGCGGCGTTACGAAGGAACGAGCGGATGTCTTCAAGGGTCCGGCTCCTGTCCCGATTGGGCAAGGGCAACGCGTTCGCGGAAGCGGGGCGGACGAGGAGCGGTGAGTCGCCGAAGGTGTCGAGCGCGGCGGCGATCTCTCCGGGAAGTCCGCCGGCCGCCAGTGTCCGGCCGCTTTCGGCGCTGATGGAGAAGCCCTCCGCGACGCCGATGCCGGAATGGGCCAACGCCGTCCGTGCCCGGTACAGGTTTTCAGCCGGCTCAGTCATGGCGTCAGGTCTTGTCATTGCCGGGCTGCGGCGAGTTCGGGTTTGTCGTTTCCAGGAAACAGATGGCCCGGCGGGACTCCGGATCGGCAATGACCCGGGCGCAGGCGCCTTTCGTCGCAGCCGGCACGTCGATCAGCTTCACAAAGCCCTCGAACTTCTCGGCATCCGGCAGCAGCTCCCTGAGGCTGTTCGGCGAGGCCTTGAAGAAAGTCTCGTTGAATCCGCTTCCCTCGTCGTCCGGGTACACGGGCAGGTAAATGATCTGCTGCTCCACGAGATCCTGGAAGAAATGTGTCCCGTACGAGACTTCCGGCACCTGTCCGGCCTCCTCGCGCGCGAGTTCGACGAGGACGGAGGCGTTGTCGATGTCCGCGTAGCCCACGTTGATGCCGAGGTCGATGTTGCTGGTTCCCCATCGTCCCGGCCCGATCATCAGGACCTTGCAGGCATCGATCTGCGGCAGGTTGTTGATCCGTCCCACCAGCCGGCCGAATGTCTTCTTGGTTTCGACGTCGGGGATTCCCGCGTAGCCGCGCGGATCGATGTAGAGAATGTAGCGAATGTGGCCGACCTCGCCGCCGCTGATGAACCGGTCCGACCGGAACAGCATCCGGTCCGCGGGGATGTCGGGGGGGATCGAGACATTGCCGCAGGAGCCCGGTAGCCAAAGGGGCCGGCACTGGAGGAGGTTGATGCGGATCGCGCCCTTCTCATTGACGTGCGCGGTGAATTCGGTGTCTACCGGGTGGCCATACGCCTGCTCCAGTTGGGCCAGCATCTGGCCGAGGAT
The DNA here is from genome assembly GCA_937870865.1 of uncultured Lentisphaerota bacterium. GTDB lineage: Bacteria > Verrucomicrobiota > Kiritimatiellia > CAIQIC01 > JAGNIJ01 > CALMZY01. The sequence goes on from CALMZY010000196.1 coordinate 4,830, forward strand.
CCGGCAGAACTACGTCTGCGCGATGAGCCTGTTGAATGTGGGTACGAGGTTTACGTCCGGCTCCTAGATATTCCGGCTGAAGGGATCGTAGAGATGGCCTTCCTTCATGATCGAGACCAGCAGGTGCAGGTTGGGGTAATCCTTGTCGGCAAGCACATCGGCCACCGGCACGGTTGCGTGCGCGTTGGCCTCCAGGTCGAGCACATCCATTTCGCGCTGGGAATACTTGGCGATCTTCGATCCGACCTCGGGGCGGAGCGCGGGGTGGCTGACGGCGATCATGCGGGGGTAGTCGCCCCCGACGCGGTTGACGGCGCGGGTTCCGAGTCCGAACACCAGCCGGATCACGCCCTGTTTCGGATCGATCCGGTCGCTCCATGCGTACAGGTTGCGCGAGAAGGCGACGCCCGCGAGGCTCGGGAAGAAGAGTCGTTTATACGGCATGCCGGACACGCGCATCACGAGGATGGCCATCTGCTCGTCGCTTTCGCCGAGGCCGCGGCGGCGGCGGTAGGAGAGGGCGTCCGGGTTCAGCGCGCTCGCGTAGACCAGTTTGACCGCCTGGAGGAAGGCTTCGAGCCGCTCGTCGGGGCTTCCCTGGTTGGCGCAGAACTCGCTCCGGTACTTTCCGGCGAACGCGTTGCCGAAGCTGTCCTCGAGCAGGCTGCTGGAGCGGACGATGATCGGCGCCTGGCCGAAGTAATCGAGCAGGTTTCGAAACTGCTCCAGGATCTCCGGCGGGAACGTCCCGGCGAGGAACCGCTTCTCCACTTCGTCGAACTCCTCGTGCGAGATCGACGAACTGCGCGAGAGCTGGAGGCGCAGGCGGAAGAGACCGTTCTTCACCAGGAACGTGAAGAAGACGTCGGAGCCGATATAGAAGGAGTCGTGGCTCTCCAGCATGCGGCTGAAATCCGTGTCGCCGGAGGCGCCGGCGATGACCCGGCGTGCGACGAGCATTCCGGCGGCCTTCCCTCCGATGCGGCCGGAGCCGATGAGGCGGGCCCGGATGCCGAGGAGGTCGTCCACGGAGAAATACTTGTCCACGAGCAGGTTGAACTGCGGATGGTTGCCGATCATCATCCGCGCCAGTTCCTGCTTCAGCGCGGCAATTTCCGGCACGGTTTCGGAGAGGGCCGCCCCGGACTCGCGGTATCGCGTCAACCGCTCGTACACGCTCTCCCACGGCGCGATGGTTTCCGCGGTCGTCCGAAGCGGCGATTCGCGGGCGATGGAAGACACGGCCGCGGCGTCGCCACTTTGGAAGACGGGGGACCACTTGCCGCCGGCGACCTGGTGCGGCAGGAACATCTGCGGCGTGTAGCGATCCCACACCTTCAGGGGGTGGATGTACATCTGGTTGTTGACGCGGTACACGTCGAGCAGCAGCTGCGTCGTGTCGCGAATCCTCGCGACCGCGCTGTGCGCGTGTTTTCCGCGTGTCAGGGCGAAATAGGTCACGGTGTCCAGTTCGAACAGGAAGGGGCAGGTGACCTGGAAGAAGTTGGCGAGCAGCTCGTCCGTGGCCCATTCGACCACCAGCGCGGAGAGGTTGTCGAAGACGTAGAACGCCTTTTTGCCGCGCTCCTCGATGAGGCGGTGGACCTCGCCGCTGAACGGGTCGAAGCCGGGGCCCGGATCGACCTCGATGATTTCAAAGCCGGCATCCGGGCCGATCACGGGGGGGTGGGGGGCGAAGCGGAAGTAGATGCAGCGGCGGCCGTCGCGGACCGCCTGTTCGGCGAACGGCTTGACGAAAAAGTTGTAGTCCTCGAGATGGTCAACCTGCCAGACCACGTTGTCGCCGAGACGCAGTCCCTGGACGACGTCATCCAGGGCCTGGATTCCGCTGCGGACCCTGTCTTGAGATTCCATGCTGCTACTCTATGTGCTTGATGCGTGCGAAATCAAGAGTGCCATGAAACGGAGCCGGGCGCGACTCTTGCGCGGACGAAAAAGGGCGGTCCCTCGGGGGACCGCCCTTTGTTCATCGATTCATCACGATGAGCTAGACCAATCCCTGGTCCAGCATCGCGTCCGCCACCTTGACGAAGCCCGCGATGTTCGCGCCCATGACGTAGTTGCCCGGCTGGCCATATTCCTTGGCGGCTTCCGAAGCGGCCTTGTGAATCGAGACCATGATGCCGTTCAGCCGGCGATCGACTTCCTCGCTGGTCCAGCTCAGGCGCATCGAGTTCTGGCTCATCTCCAGGCCGGAGGTGGCCACGCCGCCGGCGTTGGCGGCTTTGCCCGGGCCGAACAAGATCTTCTTCTGGACGAACAGATCCGCCGCGGCCGGCGTGCTCGGCATGTTCGCGCCTTCGGCGACCAGCATGCAGCCGTTCTTCAGCAGCGTCTTCGCATCGTCGCCGCTGATTTCGTTCTGTGTCGCACACGGGAACGCGCACTGGCAGGGGATGCCCCACGGACGCTGGCCGTCGAGGTACTCCGCGCCCTTGAACTTGTCGGCGTATTCCTTGATGCGGCCGCGCTTGACGTTCTTGAGATCGAGAACCCAGGCGAGTTTCTCCGCCGTGATGCCGTCCTTGTCGTGGATCGAGCCGGCCGAGTCGGACAGCGACACGACCTTCGCGCCGAGCTGGTTCAGCTTCTGAACCGCGTACTGGGCCACGTTGCCGGAACCGGACACGGTGCAGACCTTGCCCTTGAAGTCTTCCTTGCGGGTCTTGAGCATTTCTTCCGCGAAGTAGACGCAGCCATAGCCGGTCGCTTCCGGACGGATCAGAGAGCCGCCCCAGTTCAGGCCCTTGCCGGTCAGCACGCCGACGAACTCGTTCCGCAGGCGCTTGTACTGGCCGAACATGAACCCGATCTCGCGGCCGCCCACGCCGATGTCACCGGCCGGGACGTCCGTGTCAGCGCCGATGTGTCGTTGGAGCTCCGTCATGAAGCTCTGGCAGAACCGCATGACTTCGCTGTCGCTCTTGCCCTTCGGGTCGAAGTCCGAGCCGCCCTTGCCGCCGCCCATCGGGAGGGTCGTGAGGGAGTTCTTGAAGACCTGCTCGAAGCCGAGGAACTTCAGGATGCTCGCGTTCACGCTCGGGTGGAAGCGCAGGCCGCCCTTGTAGGGGCCGATCGCGCTGTTGAACTCAAAGCGGAAACCACGGTTGATCTGGATGCGGCCCTGGTCGTCCTGCCACGGCACGCGGAACATGATCTGCCGCTCCGGCTCCACGATGCGCTCGAGGATGCGCCCGTCCTGGTATTTTTTGTGGCGCTGGATGACCGGCTCGAGAGACTCGAGCACTTCGCGGACCGCCTGGAGAAACTCGGGCTCCCCCGCGTTCCGCTTCTCAACGACCTGCAACACTTCCTGAATGTATCCCATCGAATCGCTCCTTTTCTTGTTTGAATCGCCGACCAAATACGGTAATCAATAGCCATAAGGTAACCAGTCGGTATCGCGCGTCAATAGGATAAA
>CALMZY010000197.1 GCA_937870865.1 uncultured Lentisphaerota bacterium
TCGAGGCGCGCGAAATGGAGGCGCTTCAGACCATGTCCGCCTTCTTCGTCCACGATCTGAAGAACACCGTTTCCACGCTCTCCCTGATGTTGCAGAACCTTCCCCGGCATTTTGACGACCCGGCTTTTCGCCAGGATGCGCTCGATGCCATCGCCAAAATCGTAGACAAGATCAATGCCGTGATCCGCCGGCTTACGGTTCTGCGCCAGAAACTCGAAATTCGTCAGGAGGAAACCGACCTCTGCGAGATCGTTCAGCGGACCCTCGAAAGCCTCGATCCCGACCGCCGGGCGCGCATCGTTTCCAGGCTGCAACCCCTTCCCCGCGTGAGAGTGGATGCCGAACAGGTGCAGAACGTGCTGACCAACCTCGTGCTGAATGCGTTTGAAGCGATCGGCGACAAAGGATCTGTCGAAATCGAGACCGGCCATCGAACCGGGTTTGCCCTGGTCTCCGTGATCGACAAAGGGTGCGGCATGTCTGCCGATTTCATCGAGAAATCGTTGTTCCGACCTTTCAAAACGACCAAGAAACAAGGCATGGGCATCGGCTTGTTTCATTCCCGGATGATCGTGGATGCCCACGGCGGGCGTATTGAAGTGGAAAGCCAGGAAGGCGTGGGAACCACGTTCCGTGTCCTGTTCCCCGTGCAAGGAGGTTGATGTGAAACCCGTTCTTCTGATGGTTGACGACGACGAGGACATCTGCAAACAGATGAAATGGGGTCTTTCGCAGACCTATGAAATCCTGCTGGCTTCGGCCCGGGAGCAGGCCGTTGAGCGCGTGCGCGAAGCCAAGCCGGATGTCATCCTCCTCGACCTCGGCCTCCCGCCCCACCCCAACAGCACGGAAGAGGGACTCCAAACGCTGGGCGAAATCCTGTCCATCACGCCGCACGCGAAGATCATCGTCATCACCGGGCAGGGCGAAAAAGAGAACGCGCTGGAGGCCATCGGGCGCGGGGCCTACGACTTCCTCAACAAGCCCGTCGACATGGACACGCTCCGTGTGATCCTGGTTCGCGCCTTTCACGTTGCAAAACTGGAACGCGACTATCGCAACATGCAGGCCCATCTTCACGACGACGGCTTCGAAGGCATGCTGGGTACCAGCCGCCAGATGCAGGATGTCTTCACATCCATTCGCAAGGTATCCACAACCAACGCCCCCGTTTTGCTTCTTGGCGAGAGCGGAACAGGCAAGGAAATGACCGCGCTCGCGATTCATCGGCGCAGTCCCCGGCGCGACGGTCCGTTCGTGGCCATCAACTGCACCGCCATCCCCGAGACCCTTCTCGAGAGCGAGTTGTTCGGACATGAAAAAGGCGCGTTTACCGGCGCCCACATGCTGCGAAAGGGGCGCATTGAAACCGCGGGCGGCGGGACGCTGTTCCTCGACGAAATCGGCGAACTGCCGCGCTCGATCCAGGTGAAGCTGCTGCGCTTTCTCCAGGAACAGAGCCTGGTTCGCGTCGGGGGCCGCGAGGAAATCCCCATCGACACGCGCATCATTGCCGCGACGAGCGCCAATCTCGAAACCAACATCCGTAGCGGCGAGTTTCGCGAGGATCTTTATTACCGGCTCGCCGTCGTCGTCATTCGGATCCCTCCCCTTCGTGAACGCGAAGGCGATGTCGGCCTGCTCGCGCGGCTCCTCCTGAAACGATTCGCCGAGGAGCACAAGAAAAGCGTCACCGGGTTCAACCCGAAGGCCCTGCGCGCCATCGAAGCGCACGACTGGCCGGGCAATGTCCGCGAACTGGAGAATCGAATCAAGCGGGCGGTGATCATGGCGGAAGGCCGGCAGGTCACGGCGGACGACCTCGAGCTCGGTGCGGGCGCCGGAGTGTTTCGCGGGGCCACGCTCAAGGAAGCACGGGAGTCCCTGGAAAGAGACATGGTCCGCAGATCGCTAACCCGCAACAAGGGCAAGATCAGCCGGGCAGCGGAAGAACTGGGCGTAAGCCGTCCGACCTTGTACGAGTTGATGGACAAACTTGGAATGAAGAGGGATGACGACCGAGAGCCCAAGGCGGAATAGTGCCTGCAGCGAAGGGGGCGTGAACCGGCGCATTCTTATCTTTGCGCTTGGACTTCTTTCTGTCGCCCTCGTTTTCCACCGGACCCTCTGGGAGATCGCGCGGTTGTCCTGGAATTCGAGCCTGTACTCCCATCTTGTCCTGATGCCCTTGGTATCCGCCTATCTTGTCTATCTTCGAAAGAAGTCTTTGCCCGCAACCGCCCGGCCTCCGATCCTGATCACCGCCGTGCTTTTTCTTGCCGCGGCCGCGGGCGTTTTGATTGCGAGATACTCTCCAGGCCTTGAACCCCGGGCGGGCCTGGCATTTTGTGCGTTTGGAATGGTCATGTGCGCGTTGGGAGTGACCGCCGCGTGCTGGGGTGCCGCCATTTTCCGAGCGCTTGCGGTGCCGGCCACGCTGCTCCTGTTCATGATCCCGATGCCCGAATCGGTCGAGAGCATGGCGGCCGAGGGATTGCAGTTCGCATCCGCAACCGCTGCGCAGTGGTTTTTCAGCCTGGCCGGAGCCCCGGTGTACCGCGACGGGTTGATATTTCAACTTCCCGGATTGACCATCCTGGTCGCCGAGGAGTGCAGCGGCATCCGTTCGACCCTGATCCTTCTCATCAGCAGCATCGTGGCGGCGGACGTGTTTCTGCGCACGTCATGGAAGAAGTGGCTCCTGGTGGGATTGGTCATCCCCCTGGGCATTCTCCGCAACGGGTTTCGCATCGTCTCCATCAGCCTGCTCACCATCCACGTTGACCCCGAAATCATTCACGGTTTCCTCCACCGAAAGGGTGGTCCCATTTTCTTCATGCTTTCGCTCGCGATCCTGCTGATCATTCTTTTGCTGCTCAGACGAACGGAAAACAAGAATGTCGTCCACAAGGCCTCAGGAGGTGCAACGTGAAGTACTCTCGACATCCAATCCTGTCGTTGGCAATCATGGCGGCCGCGCTGATCCTGGCCAATTCCGGCTGCTCGCCCTCAGCGCGCGAAGCACGCCATCTCAGCCGGGGCAACCGCTACTTCGCCGACAGCCGGTACCCCGAAGCGATCATCGAGTATCTCAATGTTCTGCGCATCAACCCAACCAACACCGCCGCCATCCGGGGCATGGGCCTGGCCAATTACCAGACGGGCGACGCCCGGTCGGCCATCCAATTTCTGCTGATGGCTCTGCAATCGCAGCCGGAGGACGTTGATCTACGGATCAAGGCCGGGACGCTGTACCGATGGGCAGGCCAGGTGGAGGACGCCCTCACGCAGGTGGATCAGATACTCCAGAGGGACCCCAAGAATCTGGAAGCCCTGCTTCTCATGGCGGATTGCTCCTACACTCCGGACACCATCAAGGAGGCGTTCGAGCGTCTTGAGAACGTCCGTTCCGAGTTCGAAGACCGTATGATCTACCATCTCGCGCTTGGAAATCTCTTTCTCCGGCAGCGTCGCCCCCAGGAGGCTGTGCAGGCATACACAGAGGCGATTGCGCGCGATCCGAAATCCACGGAACCCCACATGGCCCTTGCCCGACTCTACCGCATGGAGGGCAAATCAGCTCAGGCCGATGCCGAATTCAAAGCGGCCAGCGAACTGGCCCCGCTGGTTTCGCCGGTCCGCGTGGCGTGGGCCGATTTCAAGCTTCTGACCGGCGACACCAATGGCGCGGTCCAAATCCTGACCGAAATCACGGCCAAGGAACCTGACTATATTCCCGCGTGTTTTAGACTGGCTCAAGTAGCCTTCGCGGAACGCCGATTCCCCGACTGCAGGGGTCTTCTGGACCGAATTCTTGCAAAGGAGCCGAGCCACGCCGACGCCCTCCTCCTTCACAGCCGGATTCAATTGGCGCACAACGAAACAGCCAAGGCGCGAAAGGAACTTGAAGCCCTGACAGCCAAATATCCACGATTTGCACCGGCTCACTACTTCCTCGCCGTTGCGTGTCTCCGGATGAAGGATTCACGCAGCGCCCTCGATGAACTCAAGCAGGCTATTGCGATTCGTCCGGATTTCGAGGATCCCGCCATCCTTTCGGCTGAGATCAATCTGCAGGCCGGCAATGCGGACGCGGCGATTGAGGACCTGAAACGACTACTCCTGGTCCATCCCCGGTCGGCACGCGCCCTGACGGTGCTCGGCACGGCTTACCGTGCAAAGCGCATGCCGGACAAGGCCGTCACCGTCTACCGCGACCTGATCAAGCTGCAACCCGATAGCCCGCAAGCTCATTTCCTGCTCGGACTTGCGCTTCGCGTTCAGGGGAAGGCTGACGAGGCCGGCCGCGAATTTGAGACTGCGCTGACCATCGCACCGGACTTCTCCATCGCGCTGGCCCAATGGGTTGATATGTCGACGCGCGGGAGACGGTATGACGAGGCCATCCGTCGAATTAACCAGCAAATCGAGAAATCGCCCAAGACCGCGGAATACTGGTTCCTGCTTGGGCAAACCTATTCGTCGAAGGGCGACACGGACAAGGCCGAGGAGGCGTTCCTGAAGTGCATCGAACTCAAACCGCTCGCCACACAAGGCTACCTGGCGCTCAGCCGCCTTTATGCGGCAAGCGGGCGGAATGATCAGGCGCTTGCTCGCGCCCAGGACGCTCTCAAGGTGAATC
>CALMZY010000198.1 GCA_937870865.1 uncultured Lentisphaerota bacterium
GAGCTGCGCCAGCGCCTCCTTGTAGTGCTCGGTCATGTAGTATATCCATCCCAGCGTGTGGAGGAAGGCGCCGCTCTTCGGGTTGAGCTTGAAGGCCTTCGTGATGTACTTGAAGGCCTGGTCCAGCTTGATGCCCTTCTCTGCCCACATGTAGGCCAGGTAGTTGTAGGCTTCGGCGTGCTGGGGGTCGAGTTCGAGACATTTCATGAACAACTTCTCGGCCTTGTCGAACCGGCCTTCCCGTTCCAAAGCGGCCGCGTACCAGAAGTAGAATGAAGCATCCATGATCTCGTTCTGCTGCGGAGAGTCGCCGACCAGGCTCTCCGCTTTTTCGAATGCCGCGATCGCCGCCTTGAAGGTTTTGAGATAGCTGTTCAGGATTCCCAGGTACACGTAGACACTCGGCTCGTCCTGCTTCGCGCGGCCGACCTCTTCGAGGATCGCAATGGACTGCTGTATGCTTTGGTCGTCCGTCTGGCGGAAGGAGTACTGCAAAAAAGCGTCCAGGTAGGCGGGGTTTCTATCCATGGCCTTACCCAGCAGGGAGGCCGCTTGCGGAATCCGCCCCGCCATCAGGCAGGCGACGGCGTAGTTGTAGTACAGCGTCGGATTCACGGTGTCCGGAGTTCTTTTCTCCGCGCTCTCGACCGCTTTGGCGAAGTGCTCGATCGCCTTCTCGTAGTCCTTCCCGCTGAAGAAAACGTAGCCCATCATCTCGGTCAGGCGCGGATCCCCCGGCAGTTTCACCAACCCTTCGGCGAGCGCCGCCTTTGCCGCCTCGGGATTCTTCTCCGCCTGGAGAATGGCCTTCTTGATGAATGGGGCGGGATCGGACGGACTGTGTTCGGCAGCCCGGGTGAACTGAAGCAGCGCGTTCGTCGTGTCGCCATTTCCGCCGTAGAGCTCCCCCAGGTAGTAGTAAACCCGCGGGTTGTCGGGTTCTTTTGCCGCCAATTCCTCCAGGGCGGCAATGGCCGGGCTCTTGTCCTCCGTTTCCGCGAAGGTCATGGCCAGGCGCTGGCGGATCTGAAGATTGTCGGGATTCATCTCCTCGATCCGCGAGTAGAAATCGAGAGCCTTCTCGAGTTGCCCGTTTTGAATGTGCAGGACACCGAGCTGGAACAGGATTGAAATATCATTGGTCCGCGCGGTCAGAACCTGCTCAAAAGCGCGGATGGCGGCATCCCGGCTCTTTCGGGGATCCTTTCCCGTCGTGGAGTCCGCGGATTGCTTCATGTAGATGCCCCCCAGCAACCGCAGAATGTCCAGGGGATCGGATACTTTTCCGGCGGCGGATTCCAGGAGTTCGGCCGCCGCCTTGTCGTTGCCTTGCTTGATGTAGAGCGAGGCCAGCTCGATGTAGAATTCCGGTTTGCGCGGAGCGCGCTTGATCATCTTGCGATAGATTCGTTCGACCTGGTCGTACTGCTCGGAGGCGCGGTACACGAGGGCGAGGAAGAGCTGGGACTTCTCCGCGTCGGCATGCTCCTCCGCGAAGGACTCGACGAGGGCGATCGCCTCGTCTTTCTTTTTCTGCTGCAGCAGACCGATAGCCACGCGCAGGTTCAGCTCTTCGTTGTCGGGATCCAGCAGGGCGGCCTGCTGGAAGTTGCTGAGCGCCCCGGAAGAGTTGTCGTTGTACTCATCGACCAATCCCTGGCCGTACCGCGCAAGCGCATCCGCACGGGCAACTCCGTCGGCATCCAAGGCCGGTATCGTGTCCGGGATTCCCGCGGCAGGTGCCGTCGGGGACGCGGGCGTTCGACAGCCGACGGTGGTGCACAACGCCGCAGCCACGGCAAGCGTGGACAAAATAAAACCACCCCGCATAGCAACCTCGCTCGGGTTAGTCGAACTCGTGCGAATTCCATGCCCGGGCAAGCCGGGCATGGAACAGCCTGACTACTTGTTCTTGTGCCGGTTGGCGCGCAATCTCTTACGTCTCTTGTGCTTCGCCATCTTCTTCCGGCGTTTCTTTTTTACCGAACCCATGGCTTCTCCTGTTGACTGACACTTACGGAACCACTTTGTTCAGACCGATCTCGATGATACCTTCCGCGCCCACGGCCTTCAACTGCGGGATGATTTCGCGGACCACCTTTTCATCCACAACGGACTCGATCGAATACCAGCCGTCGGAACTCAGGCTGTTGATCGTCGGGGCATGCAGGGCGGGGAGGATAGCGAGCACCTTCTTCAGCCGCTTGGTGTCCACGTTCATCTTGATCAGCACCTTCGTCTCCGCGGCCAGTGCGCCGGTCAGCAGGATCGAAAGCTGGTTGATTTTCGCGCGCTTCCACGGATCCTTCCACGCCTTCTTGTTGGCGATGAGCTTGGTGGTCGATTCCAGAATCGTATCCACGATGCGGAGGTTGTTGGCGCGGAGCGACGAGCCGGTTTCGGTGATCTCCACGATGGCGTCGACCAGTTCCGGAGCTTTCACCTCGGTGGCGCCCCACGAGAACTCCACCTCGGCATTCACCTTGTTCTTGTGCAGGTACCTCTTCGTCAGGCCGACCGCCTCCGTGGCGATGCGCTTGCCTTTCAGGTCTTTCACGCTCTTGATGGGCGAATCGTTCGGGACGGCGAGAACCCATCGGACAGGGCGCAGCCCCTGCTTGGCGTAAATCAGGTCGGCGATTTCAACGACATCCGACCCGTTCTCGAGAATCCAGTCGTACCCCGTCACGCCCGCATCCAGCATGCCGTGTTCGACGTACCGGCTGATTTCCTGCGCGCGGATGAGCCGGCCCTCGAGCTCGGGGTCGTTGATGCTGGGGATATACGAGCGCGAACCAACCGACACGCTGAAGCCGGCCTTCTTCATCATGAGGAAAGTGGCTTCCTGCAGGCTGCCCTTCGGCAACCCGAGAACGAGTTTCTTTGACGTTGGCTTCATGCGATGTCCTTATTTCGTAAATGGCTGGGTTATATTAGACAAAGCGTTCGGCCGCGTCTACAGCCTGCCGATAAAATCTGCACCCGCGGCGGATGACGCACTCGGAGCAGAGCGGTCGGCCGGCCTTGCACGTCCGCCGCCCGTGCCACACGAGATAGACGTGAACGGCCAGCATGAGCCGCGGCGGCACAAACGGCTGGATCCGTGCGCCGGCGTCCTCGACGGATGTGCGCCGGTCGATCCATCCGAGCCGGCGTGTGACGCGATCCACATGCGTATCGACCGGCATCACGGGGCGCCGAAGCGAAAAAAGCAGGACGCAGTTTGCCGTCTTGATGCCGACGCCCGGCAGGCTCGTCAGATAGTTCGTCGCCTACCCGGTGCTCATCCGGGACAGGCGCGCGAGGCTGAGCCGGCCCTCGCGTTTCCTGATGATCTTCAGCACGTTCTTGATCCGCGGCGCCTTGATGTTCGCCAGCCCGCCCTGCCGGATGCAATCCGCGATGGAGCGGACGGGCGCCTGCATGACGGCGGACCACGCCGGGAACCTCCGGCGCAGGCTCAGATACGCCGAGTGCGAGTTCTTGTCCGTGGTGTTCTGCGAAAGGATGGTCTCCACGAGCTGGCCCAGCGGATCCCCTTGCCCGATGCGGGGCAGGGGGCCGTACGCGCGCGACAGCGCCTTGTGAACTCGCAGGACTTCCGGTTTCAGGTTTCCGGTGTCAGGTTTCAGTTGGTCACCACAACCCGCCGACCCTCGATCCTCAGCCGTCCTTCTGAAATCAGGCGCAAAGCCTCCGGATAGGCGATATGCTCCTGCACTTGGATGCGCGCGTGCAGGGATTCCGGTGTGTCGCCGGCCAGGACCGGGACCTCCTTCTGAAGAATGATCGGGCCCGTGTCCATGCCCTCATCCACGAAATGCACCGTGCAGCCGGTTACCTTCGCGCCGCCGTCCAGCGCCTGCTTCCACGAATGCAGGCCGGGGAAGTTCGGCAGCAGCGCCGGGTGGATGTTGATGATCTTCCCGGGAAACGCGCGCAGCAGTCCGGATTTCACCATCCGCATGAAGCCCGCGAGAACGATCAGGTCGGCCCCGTGCTTCTTCAGAATATCGATGACCTTCTGTTCCGCCGCGCCCTCCAGCTTCGTCTTGAACGGCGCGCAGTCGATGTAGTAGGCGGGGATGCCGTTCTGGCGCGCGCGGTCGAGGATGAACGCGTCCTGCACGTCGGCAAGAACGCACACGATCCGCGCGTTCAGCGTGCCCGCCTTGATCGCGTCGATAATCGACTGCGCGTTGCTGCCTTTGCCGGAACCGAGAATGGCGATGGAAAGCATGGGCGGATTGTTAAGTTCCAGGTTTCAAGTTTCAAGTTCCAAGTACATGGAAAGAGCTTGAAAGGCAGTAAGCGAAACTCGAAACTTGGAACTCACTCGGGCGGTTAGCTCAATTGGCAGAGCGCCAGCTTTACACGCTGGATGTTACAGGTTCAAATCCTGTACCGCCCACCACCTAGTCCGACAGCCGCTTCTCCGCCGCCTCGATCACGGTGGTGAGTGCTTTGACGCGGGCGTGCAGCTTGCAGTTTGCCTCCACGATCGTCCATGGGGCGCAGGCGGTGCTCGTGCGGGCGAGCATCTCGTCGACCGCGGCCTTGTACGGGCCCCACTTCTCGCGGTTCCGCCAGTCTTCGTCGGTGATCTTCCACTTCTTGTACGGCGTGTTCTGCCTGTCCGTGAACCGCGCGAGCTGGGTCTCCTTGTCGATGTGCAGCCAGAACTTCACGAGGATCGCGCCGAAGCGCACCCACTGCTGCTCCATCTCGTTGATCTCCCGGTACGCGCGCTTCCACTCCGCCTCCGCGCAGAACTTCTCGACGCGCTCGACCATCACGCGCCCGTACCAGCTCCGGTCGAACACGGCGATGTGGCCCGCCTTCGGGAAGGGGTTCCAGAAGCGCCAGAGGTAATGGTGCGCCTTCTCGACGTCGTTCGGCGCGATGATCGGCACGACTTCGTACCCGCGCGGGTCGAGGTGGCTGACGAGCCGCCGGATGTTGCCCCCTTTGCCCGCGGCGTCCCAGCCCTCAAACAGAATCACGAGCGGTATGCGCTTCCGGTACAGCTCGTGCTCGACGTCGCGCATCCTCTTCTGCAGGTCGTCGATCCGGTTCTCGTACTCCGCGCGGTTCAGGCTCAGCGAGAGATCGGCGCGGTCCAGCATCGAGCTGCGAATGCGGGACGGCCTCAGCGTGACCGCGGCGGCCGGGCCCGCCCGCGTCAGCCGCCGCTCGATCGCCGCGATGGCCGTCTTCATCATCTTGACCGTCGCGAACCGCTCGTCGTGCGCCTCGATCACCGTCCATGGCGCCCAGTCCGGACTCGTCCGATCGATCATCTCCTCGACGGCCTTCGCGTACTTCGGGTACTGCTTGTGGTGTCGCCAGTCCTCCTTCGAGACCTTCCATTCCGTCGCCGGATTTCCGAGAAGCTTCTTGAAGCGCTTCTTCTGCTCCTTCCTGCTGATGTGCAGGAAGAACTTGATGATCACGCCGCCGTCGTGCGCCAGTTGCCGCTCGAACGAGTCGATGTCCTCGTACGCCGCCTGCCAGTCCTCGCGCGACACGACTTTGTCGACGCGCTCCACGAGGACGCGGCCGTACCAGCTCCGGTCGAACACGGCGATGCGGCCGCGTGCCGGCGTCCGGGTCCAGAACCGCCAGAGGAACGGCCGCAGGCGCTCCTCCTCGGTCGGCGGATTGGTGGGGTGGACGTTGAAGCCGCGGGGGTCGAGCGCGAGGATCAGCTTGTTGATCAGCGTGCCTTTGCCGGCGGCATCCCAGCCTTCGAAGACGATGACGACAGGCACGCCGGCCTCGCGCGCCCGCCGCTGGAGCTCGCCCAGCTTCTGCGCAAGCCCGGAGTGGAGCGTCTTGTAGGTTTGTTTGTCGAGTGACTTCGAGAGGTCGATACGGTTGAGCTTCATGGGGGCCCTCGCGGGACAGGGTACGGCGCGACGCCCGCGTTGGCAAACGCAGTTTTCCAAGGTTTGGAAAAATCGCGCGTCAAATTTCCAAGCATTGGAAAAAACAGGGGCGCGCGGTCCGCCGCGCGCCCCGTGATATCCGGAAAAATTCCGCTATTCCTCATTCCACCGGACAAAGATGCTCGCCGCCGGCCCGCTGAGATCGGAGTCCTCGAAGCCGGGGATATCCGACCCATTCATGTACCGATAGCTCGCGCCGACGCCGAGCTCGATGCCCTTGGTCACGTTGACCATCAGGTTGATGCCCGGCTCGAAAACGAAGAGGCTCGCGCTGTCGTCGTCCGCGGTCCCGCTGACATTCACCGCGCCGCCGCCGATCAGGAACCCGGCGGAACCGTGAAGCACTTCCTTGGCGAGGATCGAGTATTCGACCACGAACCCGCCGTACCAGAGGTCGAACGCGTCCAGTTTGCCCTCGTCCGCATCCACGTCGTTGACAAGACCATACGCGCCGAGCCCGAGGTAGAGCCCGCGGTTCATGGACGGCCCGACTTGAAGGCCGAACAGTTCCGCCGTCTCGTCCGCGATCTTGGTGATCTTGAACTCCGGCTTGATGGAGCCCATCCATCGGCCCGTATCGTCGGACAGCGTCTTGATTTCATCCGCGCCGGCGGCAAGGGCCGCCATCACCACTATTCCTGCAATGACTTTCTTCATGGTTCCTCCTCCTGCGTCTTTGACGTCTCCGGGGCGCCCTTATTCAGTCCTTCTCAACCGCCGTGGTCACCGCGCCGGGCTTCTGCAACCCACGCGTCCAGTCTACACCCGGCTTCCGCGACGGTCCAGACGGCAGGGAACGTGCCATTTCGGCCCGATCGGGTCTTGCGCGGAATTTGCGACAGCCGCCTGTTGACCGCCGGTTCCGCTGTTGTGTACAATCACGGGCAAGCGGGCGGGGCTTGAGTGGCTCCGCCTTCATTCAAGGAGGTTCCGATGAAACTCGTTCGAGTTTTCTGCCTCGTTGTGTTCGCCCTGTTCGCTCTCAACGCCTTCTCCAATCCGCCTTCGGAATTGGATTATCAGGGCAAGGTTCTCGTCAACGACGTGCCCTATAACGGCAACGGCTATTTCAAGTTTGCCATCAGCGATGTCGGTGGCTCGACCAACTTCTGGTCCAATGATGGGACGACCGGGGGCGGGGGACAGCCCTTGGGGTGTCTCACCAACCCCGTCTTCAATGGCGTGTTCAGCTCCGTTCTGGGCGCGGCGCCGATGACGGCGCTCAATCCGGACATCTTCAGCAACGGCAACGACCTGTATCTTCGCGTGTGGTTCGGCACGACAAATTCGACCTTCAACGAAATGCTGCCTGCGCAGAAACTGGAGAGCAGCGCGTACGCGATCAATTCCGACCAGGTGGACGGTATGGACGCCGCGGAAATCGTCGCCGCGGCGACGAACGGCGTGAGCCTGAGCGGCGACATCAGCGGTTCGCCGGCGGCGGGCACGACCGTGAACAGCCTGCAGGGCGACGCGCTGGCCATCGGCGCGGCGGCGGCGGGCGAAGTGCTGACCTGGGATGGGACCGCGTGGACGAACGCCCCGGCGGCGGGCGGCGGAATGAGCCCCGTGATTGCGAGCAATTCCTTTGTGATCAAGACAGGCGACACGATGAGCGGAGCGCTGTATGTCAACTCGCCGCGAGGTCTGAAGATCGGCAGCGCCAGCAACGAAGTTGAAATCGGCAACCTCGCCAATGCCGTCGACGGCGGCGCGGCGGTTGGCGTGGGAGCGCAGGGGTACTCAAATGGCGCGGCGATCGGTCCGGGATCCAGGGGTTTCTACTACGGCGCGGGTGTCGGCAACAGCGCGAACGGAGCGAATTCCGGAGCCGCGGTTGGCGCGCTCGCACTTGCCAACAATGCCGGGGCCGCGTTGGGGTATGGAAGTATAGCGGCGAACAGCGGGGTGGCCGTCGGCTACAGCGCCAATGGAGCGGCGCGCGGGGCGGCCGTCGGCAGAGACTCGATCGCGTATGACGAGGGTGTGGCCATGGGCTATCAATCGACCGGCTACTCCAACGGCGTGGCCATTGGGCACAGCGCGATTGGCATGCAGGAGGGCGTTGCGGTGGGCCGAACTGCGATCGGCCATGCCTATGGTGCCGCCGTCGGGGCGTATGCAACGGCAACAAACACGGGCGCTTCTGTGGGCTATCAGGCGGTCGCCGATAATGGCGGCGCGGCTTTGGGCAACGCGGCCGTTGCCCGGAACTTCGGTGTTGCCGTCGGACGGGGTTCGCAAGGTTATTCCTCCGGCACGGCCGTGGGATATGGCGCGAGCGGTGTGTCCAACAGCGTGGCGGTGGGTTCGTACGCCTTTGCGGACGACGAGAGCGTGGCCGTGGGTGAATCGGCGAGGGCGACGAATGACGGCGTTGCGATGGGACGATATTCCATTGGCGAGGAACTCGGCGCTGTTGTGGGATACATGGCGAATGGGTACTCGCGGGGAGCTGCACTGGGCAATCAGGCCAACGGATCGGCGCACGGCGCGGCGGTTGGATACTGGGCCAACGCTCAGAGCGAAGGCGTTGCGCTTGGGTACATGGCCAATGGGGACTACCGCGGCGTGGGGATCGGCTACCAGGCGGACGGCGGAATGACCAATATCGCCATCGGAGATGGAGCCGACTCGCGGCTGGGCCGGAACTCGATCGCGATCGGACAGCAGGTCAACAACACGGTTGTCGAGAGCGCCCGCATCCGCGGCACGCTGTACATGGACGGCGGCACGGCGCTGGTGGCGCGCTCCTCGTTCGGTGTAGGCCCGTGGCGGACGCTGGTCCCGCTGCCGCCCCTGGATAATGTGGTGTGGGTGGCGACGAACGGATCGGCGTTTGGATCAGGCTCGGTGGACAATCCCTTCGACACGCCCCAGCGCGGGTACGACTTCGCGGCGATGACCTATACCGGCGAGCCGTCGGCTGTCGTCATCTGCGCGGGCCGGTATGCGGCGATGCTCAACATGCACGCGAAGAGCGTCCACGTGTTTGGCTTTGACCGCCCACAGCTCGATGTCCTGCAGGTGAACAACACTCCCGCCGCGTTTGTCGTCGGGAAGATTCGGGTTGAGAACGTTGTCTTTACGGGGAGTGCAATGGTCAGCGCAGACATGGGCGGGGTGAAGTTCAACAACTGCCGGTTCCAGAACGGGCTCTACATCTACGGCGGAAAGACCGAGGTGATGAACTGTTATGCGACGGCGGGAGACGGGCCGGCGATTTCGGTCGGGAACGGCACGGCCGTTCAGCAAATCTCGATCTACAACTCGGCGGCGGAACTGGATTCGGCAGTGTTCCCGGCGGTCATCGTGGCGGCGAACGTTGGGCAGTTCGAGATGAAGGGCAACCAGGTCGTCAACATCGGCGGCATGTCAGCGATCGTCGACCAGGAGACGCCGGGGCCGATCAGCCCCCTGCATCTCTATGTGCACAACTACATCAAGGGCCCGTCACCGTTTGCCGGTCCCGGCGGGACTCCCGCGGTTGCGGATCTCGGCGGTGGCACGACGAACACGATCGCGTTCCACCAGAACACCGTCTGGGGACACGTGGGCGTGCCGGGCTCGTACCAGTTCCAGTCGGACAACGTAATCTACGGCCTCATGATTTGGACGCCGTCCGTCGTGCCGGTGGTGGATGCCGCTGACAACACTCAGATCATGCCGGGTGGAGCCGTGGCTCTGCCGAATTCGTGGCAGGACTAACTGGAGG
>CALMZY010000199.1 GCA_937870865.1 uncultured Lentisphaerota bacterium
CCGCGAAGACGAGAACCCGCTTCACCGCGCCTCGTGGGACAAAGTTCGCCAGCAAGAGCGCGTTGATCGCGCACCATACCGGCAGTCCCGTGCCCTCCATGACGGCCAGAGACGTTTCCAGCCCCTCTGCCACTACCATCACCTGGCTGTGCGCGTCGGTGAGCCGGATGGCGCTGTCGGAAAGATCGGAAAGCAAGACCCGGTCGCTGGCCAGCCGGCCGATGCGGTCGGCCAGGTCCGGCGCGGATCGGATCGGAACGATGAACCCGTCCAACCCGTCACGCACCACCGATCCCGCATTCGGCGTCGTGATGACAGGCAGGCCGGACGCCAAGGCCTCGTAGCACACGTTGGCGGACCCTTCCGAGATCGACGGCGCGACAAGGACATCGGCCCGGTCGTATTCCTGCGCGAGGTGAGTCCGGGGTACGGCGCCGGCGAGTTCGATGACGGACCGGAGCTGTCTCTCGGCCGCCGTGGAAACGCGTACAGCGCCGACGGCGCGGATCAGGACGTCTTCCTTCTTCAGCGCGCGCGCCGCTTCCGCCAGGTACTGGATGCCCTTGCGGAGCTGGATCGTGCCGACAAACAGGACTTTCAGCGGCCCGTCGGAGCGTGCGCGGACTCGCGGGCGGAAGGCGGTGTGATCGACCCCGTAGGGTACGACGGCGCATTTTCCGGCGGGACCTCCGACCGATTGGATGCCGTTCCGCACGTAGTCCGACCCGCAGACGATGACGTCGGCAAGATCCCACTCGCGGCGTTCCCGCGCGGCCAGGCCTTCCCAATCGGACCGAACCGAGCCCTCGAATTCCCAGCCGGGCCAGCGCTCGCGCTCCTCCGCGAGGAGAGGCTCTTCCACCGCCCACGGCGCGGCGGTCTGGTCGACGATGCCGGACAGGCCGCGCCGCCGGCACTCTTCGAGGATCTCGACTCCGGCGCTGTTGAACACGTAGAACGCGTTCGCATCGGCCGGCCAGTTGCGGCAGACGAGCCTGCCGAACTTCCGGTTCCAGTCCAGGTACTCATTGAGGCGGCGCGCCGGGGATTTTGCCAACCGGCTTCTCAGCGCGCGCCGCAGACCGAAGAACGGGAAGCTTACGATCCGGTCCCGCGGGATATCCGTGGCCTGCCGTGCGGCCAGGCGCGCGAGGTTGTTGCCCCGAAGCGCGGGCGGGACGAGCGCGGCGGCGGTCCGGAGCCACGGCGCCGACGCGTCGATATCCGTGAAGAAGCGGTCCAGCCTGCCGGCCGCGTGAAGGATTTCCGGCACTGCGTAGTGGCGCCGTGCGCCGAGCATGGCCACAGCCACGTGCGCCGGGCCGCCCCGTGTTGTTTCGGTGTTCATTGATGTGCCACGGAATTCGCTGAACCCGGCTGAACGCCGCCGTGGAGATCCCGGTTGATTGATCGGGGAAAGACGCGCCGAATTCTGTCGGTGATCGGGCTGACCATCAGCTTCCAGATCAGGATGGTCGGCACGGCGAGAAAGATGAACCGGTATGCCCAGGCGGAAGAGAGTCCCTGCGTGGGGAGGTAGACGGAAACGATGCAGGCCTCGAAATAGACAATTGTCCAGATTCCCTGTTTCATGACGGATTGTCGCCACAAGTAGCCATAGAGGGTGCCGATCAGGTAACAGATCGCCAATCCTCCCCACGCGAATTCCAGGTACGCATCTGCAATGAAGCCGGTTGCGGAACCCGCGTTGGGCACCCATCCGACCGCCTCAAGCCACTGGGAGTATGTCATGCCTCCGCTGCCCGGCGAGGTGACCATGCTTTCCATCCCGGTGTCTTCATACTTGGTCGGCCAGAGCTGCTTGGGGATGGGGCGAACGAACAGCTGGACGGCGTAGCGGCGACCCCAGTAATGCTGGTTGAAGTGACGGGACGTCAGCATGAGGCCCCAGGAGTACGTCGTCGTGTCGCCTGATTCCGCACTGCTGGGTATGAGAGATTCCTGGAATGTCTCCTGGTTGAATTCCAGGCTGGACCCGATGTAGATCTCGCGCCGTTGGGATTTCAGAAAGATCATG
>CALMZY010000200.1 GCA_937870865.1 uncultured Lentisphaerota bacterium
GACCTCGAGGAACTGGGCTTCCAGTGGATCCTGAACGACAACTGGGAAATCGCGGAGAATGAGAGCTCCGGCCCTCTGGGCGGCCGCGAGCGCATCCAGATCAATGCGGATTCCGAAGGCTTTACGAAGGGGCTCCGGTTCTTCGGATTCGACACGTCCAGCGGAACGATCAATCCGGTCTCGCCCGTGACGGGCGGAACGTCCAGCCCGCTCGGTGGCATCTTGACGGCCGCCAGCGTGCTGACGAATCCCGAGCTGAAGGTGATTCTCGAGGCGCTGTCGCAGAGCGGAAATTCAGACGTTCTTTCGGCTCCGCGGATCACGACGAAGAACGGCGTGAACGCCCAGATTCAGATCGTGAAGGAATACATCTATCCGACCGAGTTTGAAGTGACCCAGCCGACGGTGCAGAGCCAGGGTGACCTGGTCACTCCGCCGACGGTTACGCCGGGCTCGTTCGAAACGCGCGAAACAGGCGTGATCCTGAATGTGACGCCCGCCGTTGGACCGGATGGCTACACGATCGACCTGACCCTGGTGCCCGAAGTTTGCGAGCTGGAGGAATGGCTCCAGTACGGTTCTGAAATTACGATCCCGCAGCAGACCCGGAATCCGATCACGGGCCTGTTCGATTCCTCGGGCGAGAGAACGTACCGCTATAACATTCCTCAGCCGGTGTTCAGCAGCCGCAACGCGACGACCAGCATCGTGATCTGGGATGGCCAGACGGTGGTCATGGGCGGTCTGATTCGCGAGGAGCTGGTCACATACAAGGACAAGATTCCTTTCCTGGGCGATATTCCGATCATCGGGCGCCTGTTCCGGAGCGAGGGTCAGCAGAGCCGGAAGACGAATCTCCTGATCTTCGTGACGGCGCGGCTGGTGGATCCGTCGGGCAAGCCGATTCACAAGGCGGAAGCCATGGCGATGCCCGGCGGCGGGTCGCAAGCCCAGCCCGGGATGGTGACGAAATAGGCCCGGTTCCCTGAGATTGGGCAGTTTCCTTGATCCTGCATAATTCGCAGTAGCCGGAACTTCCCGGCAACGGTGCGGGTTATGCAGGCCTCGTAAAACGATTAAATTGCCTCCTCGTTGACACCGCCCTGCTGGCAATAGGCGGGGGAGGGATGCGATTGATGCCGGAGAACACACTGCTTCTGGTCGACGGTACGGCTGTGGCGTATCGCGCGTACTATGCCATTTCCGAGCTGTCGACGCGGGCGGGGAAGCCGACCAACGCGGTTTTCGGCTTTATCAAGATGCTCCAGCAGCTCGAGCAGTTGTGGAAACCCACGCACTGGGCGGTTGTCTTTGACGGCGGGATGCCGGAGGAACGCCTGGCCCGGCTCCCCACGTACAAGGCCCAGCGCGAGCCCATGCCGGACCCCTTGAGGGCGCAATTCGCGGATATGGAGCGTTATCTTGAACGGGCGCGGATTTGTTCCCTGCGCATGGACCGGCAGGAGGCGGACGATGTAATGGCTACGCTGGCCGCCGCGGCTTCCGGTGTGGTGCTGATGGCGACCAGCGACAAGGACCTGTTTCAGTTGATCGGCGAGAGGGTATTCATGATATCCCCGTCCAAGGCCGGGGTGAGGATGGGGCCGGCGGAAGTGCAGGAAAAAACGGGTGTGCGGCCGGAGAAGATTGTCGAGTGGCTGGCCCTGACGGGCGACACGGTGGACAACATCCCGGGCGTACCCGGCGTGGGTCCCAAGACGGCCGCCAAGCTCCTGGCGCAGTTCGGTTCGCTGGAGCAGTTGTGGGCGAAACTCGACGAGGTGCCGTCGCAGAAACTGCGCGAAGCGCTGGCGGCTCACCGCGCGGATGTGACGCGTAATGTCGAACTCGTGAGGCTGCGCCGGGACCTGCCTGTCCCCGTGGCCATCGATTCGATGGTCGTGCGGCGCATCGATCCGGCCCGGCTGGTTCCTTTCTTTGAGGAGATGGAGTTCGATTCGCTGGCGCGGCCTTTGAGGGAACAGTTGTCTGAGGGGCCGATGCTGGACTTTGGCGGTTGATCCTTCGCGTACAGACGCTCTCATGACTGCTGGCCGCAAAATCATAATGATCCTCCTCGGGGTGCTCGTGCTTTACGGGGCCGGAATCGCCGTTCGCCGCGTGGTTCTCGAGGCCCAATTCCGCGCCGCGGGGGAGGAGGTTCCCTTTACCCTGGAAAGCGCGCTCAACTTCCGGCGGATCGAACAGGTTTATTACACCGGCACCCTTCCGGAGAAGGACCCCGCGATCGAGTTCCCCACCGGGATCGAGATTCGAAAAACGGACACCGTTGGCGCGGAATACGTGTATGCCCTGTTCGCGCGTTTGTTCCCTCTCGGGGTGCCCCTGGAGAGCCGTGTCCGATGGATCGAAGTGTGCTGGTTTTGTCTGGGCATACCGCTGATGGCCCTGTGGGTCTGGTGGTGGCGGAGAACGGCATGGGGTGCCGCCATTGCGGGCGGTTTCTATGCCGTGGCGCTGTCCAGCGTGATGCGGTCCACGGGACAGGAAATCTCGCACGAGAATTTCGCGCTGCCTCTGCTGATCGGACATCTCGCGTTCAACGCGCTGGCTGCCGGTGGGCAGAGCAGGATGGCGCGGGGGGTGGGCGTCGGGTTGTCGGCCGTCCTGCTGGCTCTGTCGCGGGCCACGTGGGACCTGGTTCAGTTTTACGTGATGCTGTGGATGGGTGTGCATGGGGGGCGGTTCGCGCGGGGCGGGGGGGGTGAGCTGGGGGGTGAGGAGGGG
>CALMZY010000201.1 GCA_937870865.1 uncultured Lentisphaerota bacterium
GTCTGATGACGCGGAAAAACCTGTGGGTTTCGAACAAGTTGTCCGTGTTGCCGTTCGTGCCGGACTTCGTCCAGAGCGTGGTCCAGAACGCATCCAGAACGATGGGAGACGTTGTCCGGAGGACCGGCGTCTGGGCCACGGCCGTGACGGTCAGCCCCGTCAGGATTACTGCAAGCCATGGCCGCCGCGTGTTCACAGCGAGAGAATACCAGTCGCGGAAGCGGCTGTTTATGAGGTGCCGGGAAATGAGGTGGTCCCGCGGTCGCCGGCGTAGACACCGCTGGCGCGGCCGGGTACAGTAAATACAACTCTCAACTCTCGGAAAGGGCTGTGCTGCGGGGAGGAGCAGGGTGAAACGAACTTCACAGCATGGGTTTACGCTGGTCGAGCTCATGATGGTGGTCACCGTCCTCGGTATGCTGGCGTTGCTCGCCACACCGTCCTTCGTCAACGCCCGGACCGCATCGCGCACGAAGGCGTGCATCAACAACCTCAGACAGTTGAACGGCGCCAAAGACCAGTGGGCGATGGAGTACAGCAAGAGCGAATCCGATTCGGTCGTCATGAACGAGGTTCTGCTTTACCTGAAGGGCGGGCTGCCGCGATGTCCCGCCAGCGGGACCTATGCGTTCACCGTCGTCGCGACGGGCGCAACGTGTACCGTGGCCGGACACGTGCAGTAGGCGCGATTTCCCCTACCTTTTTCCCGCGCTGCGCCGTACTATATGACCGTGCCGTCTGCTGAAGGAGGGTGGATGAAATTGCCCGGATGGCGTTGCCCGCTGCCTCTCTGCGCGCTGCTCGCTTCAGCGCTTTTCATTCCTACCGCGGGACTGTCGGCCGCCGCAGACGCCGGACTGCCGCCCGCTGAATTGACGGGCGGTGGCCGCATGGGCGATGGGGTGAGCGAGGGGTTCGGCGATCTCGTCGCTCCGGTCCTCCTTCTCAAGTCCGGCCTGGTGTTCGTGAATCCCCGCGCATCGTACACGGACGAGTCGGCCGAGGAGTACAATCTGGGCGTCGGCTATCGCCACCTGCTGGCTCCGAAGAACCTGATCCTCGGCGCGAATGTGTATTACGATTACCGGGAGACCGAACGCGACAGCCGGTTCCACCAGGTCGGCTTTGGACTGGAGATTCTCAGTGAGTGGGTGGACGCGAGGGCGAATTACTACCTGCCGGACGACGAGAAGGAGACTGTCAACGAATTCGATGTCGAGACCGTGACGCAATCCACCACCTATCGGAACTCCGGGTGGAGCGCGCCGTACGCGACCGGGAACGCCATCGTGCAGGACAATCTGACCCTGAAGACGATCTCGACGACCACGACGAAGCAGCATTTCGAGCAGTACGAGGAGGCCATGGAAGGCTGGGACTGCGAGGTCGGCGTGCGCCTGCCGATTCCCGTCGTGATGGACCACGCGGACGTCAAGGTGTTCGGCGGCTACTACGCGTTCAACGCCAGTTTCGGGGACGACGATATCCGGGGTTTCAAGGGGCGGTTCGAAGTCAGGGCGCTGCCCTCGGTCTACCTCGACGCCGAGTTCTACGAGGACAGGGATCTGACCGGAAGCGACTACTTCATCGGAGCCCGGGTTCGCGTGCCGTTCGACGTGGGGAATATTTCGAAGGGCCGGAATCCCTTTGCCGGAACGCTGGCCGGCTTTGTCCCGTCGTCCAGACGAGCTCCGTTTTCCTCGCGCCTGACGGAGATGGTGATGCGCGACCTGCACATCCGGACCGAAGTTTCCGATGTCGTCGAGGACGTGGGCCGTCGGGAGGAAACGACCGTTTCACAGAGCGTCACCGAGTCGTCCCGTTACACGCTGGTCACGAACGCGAACTTCGTTGACGGCGACAACCATACCGGCATCGAGAACGGGACAGCCGAGCACCCGTACGACACGATCAACGAGGGCGTGTCCCACGCGGTCGGCGACGCGGTGGTCTACGTGTTCGACGCGGCCGGTGTGTACGAGGAGAACGTGGTCCTGGGCGACAACATGATCGTCTGGGGGAGCGGCTGCGTGATCGAGGGGCAGGTGGGCATGACGTTCGGCAGCGGCGTGTTCCCGGTCGTGGACGGACGCAGCCGCGGGCCCACGTTCACGCTGGCGAACAACACGACGCTTCGGGGCCTGGAGATCCGCAACACGGAGGACGGCGCGCAGCCGTCGATTCCGTTCACGCGCACGGAATGGGGGACGGTGGATATCCGGCGCGTGGGCGTGTTCGCGGACAACGCGACGCCCGTCACCATCCAGTGCACGCACGTGAACTCGGTCCAGTACGGGGCTTTGCTGGGGATGGACGGCAGTTTCGCGGTCACGATGGAAAACAACGAGTTCCGTGACGCCGAACTCGACGGCGTGAAGATTGCCGGATACGGCGCGAGCGGCACGTTCGTGGTCGACGCCCGCCAGAACTCGTTCACGGGGAATGGCGGCGCCGGCCTCGAGATCATGTCGGGGAACTACGATTCGGCGGAGATCGGCCTGGCGGATAACCTGGCGGATGGAAATACCGGCGACGGCGTGTGGGTGTTTGCCGACAACAACGGGCCGGTGGACGTGACCGTGGACCGGCTGACGGCGATGAACAACGGGAATGACGGTCTGCGGGTGCAGGCGTTCAGCGCGTTCGACGCGTCTCCCGTCACGGTTTCGATTGTGGATTCCGAACTGGATGACAACGGGTACTGCGGGGCGGAAGTGTTTTCCGGGTCCGACGGGAACGACAGCGGGAATCAGATTGTCCTCGGCGGTCTCGGCGCCCGGCGGAACGGCGAGGACGGGTTGTACGTGGACGCGCAGACCTTTGGGCTGAACGCGCCCATCGGAATCGTCCTCACGGACATCGAAGCCGGCGACCAGGTGGCGGACCGCGGCGTCGAGTTGTATGCGACCGTCAACGGCTCGGGCGATGCGGACGCGATCTTTGGCGGCGTGAGTGCAAGCGACAATGGGGGGCAGGGAATCCACACGGAGATCCGGGCAGCCGGTGGGGGCGGCGACTCCGGCGTTCAGTTTGCGGATGTCACGGCAAACGGCAACGGGGGCGACGGGTTTGACGTGATCGCGCAGGCGGCCAACGGTTCAGCGGTCGCCGGATTCATCGAGGGCATCCAGGCGAACAGCAACGGCGCTTCCGGTTTGCGGGTCCAATCCGTGCAAAGCCATTTCGCGAGCGGGATGGCGATGGCCCTGTTTGAGGATGTGGAGGCGAACGAGAACCACGGGCCGGGCATCTGGGTGGGCGATGTATACGGCATCGATGCGAGCGCGGTGGCCTTCTTCGTCGGCGTCTCGGCGAGCCGGAACGGCGGGGCTGGAATCCAGGTCGATCGCGTGGAGAGCACCGGGGCGGATGACATTGCCCTTGCGGCGCTGTTGGGGGTTGAGGCGAACGCGAACGGCGGAGACGGGATCCGCTTTTCGAGCGTGAATTCCGGGGCGGGACAGGCCGCGCTCGTGGGGCTGGGCATCAATGCCGGCGGCAATGTCGGAGCCGGTGTGCACTTGCAGAACGTGGCGGCCAACGGGGATGACAGCCAGGCGTCCTTGCAGTTGATGGATGTCGTCGCGGACGACAACGGCGCCGACGGCGTTCACGCGTCCGTGTACAGCTATCACGGAGGGGCATTGGCCAACTTCATGGATATTCAGGCCGGCGGGAACAGCAACAACGGCATCTATCTTGCGCGCGTTGCGGCGTACGGCATTGACGCCTCCGCGTCCGCGTCGTTCTCGGGCATCGAATCGAGCGCCAACAGCAATCGCGGGATCTACGCCTACGTGTCGAGCTACAACGGGCCGGCGTCCGCGGAGTTTACGGATGTCACGGCGAACGGGAACCGGGCGGACGGCATCTACCTGGATTACGTGGAAGCCTATGGCGACAACGCCGCGGCGGATGCCGGCTTCACGGACGTCGAGGCCAGCCACAACGGGGGGGACGGCATTGCGGCGTGGTCTGACGCGTACGGGCTGAACGGCGACGCGATGATGTCGTTCCTTCGCACAACGACGCGCGACAACCGCGGATGCGGGATCTATGCCGAGGTGTATTCGGATTACGGCGACGCCTACCTGTCCGGCGAGAGCGTTGTATCCTGCCTGAACCGGCAGGATGGCGTTCAGATTTACACGTACGCGTGGTCGGAGGTGTTCGCCGATTTCGGGAACGGCGCGCTCGGCAGCGCGGGCCTGTGCTCCATCTACAGCAACACCGTCTTCAACATGAGCAACACCGGCTCGGATCCCGTCTCGGCCCAGAACAACTGGTGGGGTGCCGCCATCCCGGACCCCGGCAAGTTCAGCGGCAACATCGATCGCTCCAACCCGCTGGCGTCCGACCCGAACCCGTAGCCGCGGCGCTCTGCAGCACGCAGGGAAAGCAGAATCCCTCGCGATCAGCCGGAGTGGTGGTTTGACAAGGGAGCCGCCGGCGTTATCTTGTTGCGTGATCTGACGGCTTCAGGGATTGCCGTCACAGGAGGCAAATATGACGACTCGAAGGACAGGATTCATTCTGGCGTGTGTCTTGGCGGCCGGCATCGCGTGGGGTGCCGATGTGTATCAGATCGATCCCGCGCACAGCGTCGTCGGATTCTCGATCCGGCACATGGTCATCAACAACGTGAAGGGTTCGTTCAATGACTTCGCGGGCACGATCGAATATGACGGCAAGGATCCCCTGAGCCTGAAGGCATCCGGAACGATCCAGGTCAAGAGCGTCGATACGGGCATCGCGGGCCGCGACGACCACCTGCGCGGGGAGGACTTCTTCGATGTGGCCAAGTTCCCCGAGATCACGTTCCAGAGTGAACGCGTGGAAAAGCAGGGCGAGGGCTACGCGCTGATCGGCAAGTTCACGATGCACGGCGTGACGAAAGAGATCGCGCTGCCGTTCACGGTCAACGGCCCCATCGCGGATATGCAGGGCAAATCGCGGATCGGGATCGAATCCAGCCTGACGTTGAACCGGCAGGACTACGGGCTGAATTGGAGCAAGGCTCTCGACAACGGCGGGTTGGTGGTGGGCGACGAAGTGAAGATCGAACTGGGCATGGAGGCGGTTTTGCAGGAAGCGGAGAAGGCCCCGGAATAGGGGCTGATCACACTTTCCACGTGAACGGGTTGAACACGGTTCCGCGATCGTAGAAGTCTTCGTGTTCGGCCCGTTTGAGCGCCCGCACGATCGCGTAGGTCATCGGGGTGGCCATTATCTCGTAGGTCACCTTGAAGAGGTAATTGCCGACGATGACCTTGATCAGTGTTTCCTGGTCCCATACACCGGCAAACGCGATCAGGGTGAACAGGGCGGAATCGACGAGTTGCCCGGCCAGCGTACTGCCGATGGTCCTTGTCCACAGCCAGCGCCCGCTGGACCAGATTTTCATCTTCGCCATGATGGTCGCATTCACCAGTTCGCCGCAGAGGAAGGCGCACAGGCTTCCGAGAACGACCCTCGGCGTCTGACCCAGGATCTGCGAAAAGGCCGTTTGGTACTCCCAGCCGGGGGCGGCGGGAAGGGCCACGACGAGGCTGAAGATCATCGCGGCGACGCCATTTGCGGCAAAGCCCATCCAGATGACGCGCCGGGAACGGGCGAACCCGTACACCTCGACCAGGATGTCGCCGAAGATGTAGGAGAGAGGAAACAGGATGTTGCCGCCATCCATCTCGATGCGCATCCATGCGGGAAGGCCCAGCGGCTTGATCGAGGTGATGTTTGAGATCAGGAGGATCGCGACGAACATGACGGAGATCATGTCCAGGTAGCGAAATGTGCGCCCTGGTGCCGTTGGTTGTTCCGTTTCCTGCATCCGTTATTCCTACCGTCTTGGCGCCGGGGAAGGCAAGCCCTTGTCGTGCCTGTCAAAGGGCTTGAGTTCATGCAGGGCCGGACTTACTCTGGAGCCAACACGAAGGGGGCGAACATGAATGAGTGGGTTGCGAACCTCAGGGAAATGGTGAAGTTCGTTCTTGCGAATCCTGCCTCATCGCTTGAGCTGTGGGTTCTTGCGGGGCTTTCCTTCCTGATGATGTGGGCTGTTGTAAGCCGGGCCGGCAGCCTGCTGGGCATCATCAACACCCGTCCCGCCCAGACCCTTATTGTGACCGTGGTCGGGATTGCCCTTACCCTTGGAGCGCTGGTCGCGGCGAAGCTCTACGTGCCGGCGTGGAACAATCCGGACTACCGGCTGTGGATTCTCATCGGCACGCCCGTGGTCGTCACCGTGGTCCTGATTGCTCCGTTCATGGGCCTGTTCCAGAAGGCCAAGTATGGCACGGCGATTGTCACCTGGGTGCTGGCCATGGCGGCAGCGGCCTGCATCGTCCTCCTGGTCGGCGCCCTGTTTGACAGCTTCGCTTCCGGCAGCCAGGAAGCGGAGAAAGGGAAGGCGCATAAGGAAGAGGTTGAGCAGATCCAGCAGTGAGAAAGTCCGCGGGATATCTTCCTAAACCTCCACCCTGGGGTGGGGTAGCTTCGTTAGTGGATTGCGGGAGGACTTATGACCGAACAAGATTCGGCGCAGACGGAAGTCATGTCACCCGAGCAGAAACTGGAACTCCTGGCCAGGCAGAAGGAAGTCAACCTGGCGGAGTGGAACAACCAGGACAACTGGGGTGGGCCGAAAAGCATGGCCGTCTATTTTAGCAAGAAGGACTGTCGTATCTGGGTTCCCCAGCACAAGCCGGGCATGGGCTATACGGTCAACCTGGCCCACACCGGCGGGGTCATGTGGCTGGTGGGGATCTGCATGGGCATGATCCTGATGATGGTGGCGCTGTCGATCTTCGTGGGGGATATGCTGACTCGCTACGTCAACATGGAAATGTGATCCGGATCGCCTGCCATGTTGAGCCAGCGTCAGTCATCCAACGAATCCGTAACAACCGCGCCGCCGGCTTGTTCCCTTGCCATCTGGGCCCTCGTGCTCGCTCTCCTCAGCTTCCTGCTCGTCTGCGTGGGCCCCCTGATCGCGATGGCCGCGGTGGTCTGCGGGCATCTCGCCTCCGCCCGCATCCGGTCGTCCGCGGGGTTGTTGGGCGGCAAAGGCCTGGCGCGCGGCGGGCTGGTCGTCGGGTACGCCGCGATTCTCGTCTACCTCGTCATCGTTCCCTTGTTCGTGCTGCCCGCGATGGATCGGGCCCGGGAGCGCGTTCGCGAACGGATGTGCGAGGACAATGCCCGCCGTCTGGTTGCCGCCTGCATGACCTATGCCGGGGAGAACGGCGGGTATTCTCCGGAAACCCTCGACGAGTTGCGGCCGATCCTGGGTCTTTCCAGCAACGGGCTTCCCCTGGTGTTCCTGTGTCCCGCCTCGAAGGACCGTTCGGCCCCCAGCTACGAAATCGAATCGTCAACGACGGTGACCCGGTTTGAAAAACCGGCTCACGTTGTTCTTGTGCGGGAGAAGAAAGGCAATCATCATGGACGCGGCGTGGTTGCGTATGCCGATGGGACCCTCGAATGGGTTGACGGGGCGCGCGTATCGCTTCCGGAGAATCAGCGATGATGGAGTTGATGGTAGGCGAAATATTCCTGAAAGCCCTGGTGCTTTGCGGCATCCTTTTCCTCGTTGCCCGGCACGAGGCGGATTTCGACTTCAAGAAGGTGGCGCTGGTCACGTGCGGAATCACGCTGGGCATTCTGGCGGTGGAGGCGTTCGTGGATCCGCGGATCAAGGAGCTGTTGGCCTCCCGGTTTGAGTATCCCGTGCCCGAGATTGTCTCGGGTTCCGTGACCCTTCTTCTCGCCACCGCGTTTACCGCCTTCATGGTGATACGATTCTGCTGGGTCGGAATCTGGAAGGGCATCGTTGTCGCGATTGTGTTCATGGCCTTCAGCATCGGCTTGAGCATGGCTGGCGCGTACGTGGCGGCGAAGATCAACGAATCCGTCGAAGAAGCGGGCGGGTCGAAGATGGAGGAGGCGAACAAGGAAGCCGTTCAGATGTTCCAGGAGATGATGGAGCAGTCTTCGGCCGAGATGATGAGGCAGGCCCAGGTTGAAAGCGGAATGCCCATGCCGGCCGTTCCGGGGACGAACACCGGCACGGCCCATATCCCGCCGGCGTCCGAGCCCGCCTCGCCCGCGGAGAACCCCGCCCCACCGCCCGCTGTTGAGACGCCTCCGCCGCCCATTGACGAACTGCCCGCATTCGCGCGGACGCCGGAATGGCAGGCTGCGCAGGCGAAGATCAAGGTCAGCGCCGTGCTGGTCGAGCGGGACGGAAGCAACGTGGCCATTGTGAACGGCGACGTCCTCGGCATCGGCGATGTTCTCACGGTCGAGGTCAAGAAGAAGATCTACCGTTTCAAGATGGCGGAGATCACGACCGACTGGGTTGCCTGGGACCCCGTGGCCGAAGCCGAACCCGAGTAGCGCGAAATCCGGCCGGACTTTCCTTAAAAATGCTGGCTTACAATCTCCTGTAGGGCTATCCTTACACCATAGACGCCGGGTTGTCGGGAGGTGCTGAACTGCGGAGGATTTCATGAAAGCGTTCTGGTTGTCATTGACGATGGCCGCGCTTGTGTATTCCGCGGGCGACGGGTTTGGCGCCACACCTCGGGAAGCTGCCACGATCGTGCGCGCCGCGTCCGCGATCACGAATGCCGTGCAGTTCTGCAAGGACAACGGCAAGGAGAAGGCCCTTGCCGAATTCAACGATCCCAAGGGCCGGTTCAACTTCATCGAGATGTACGTGATGGCCTACGACACCGACGGCAAGGTGATTGCCGAACCCCGCAACAGGAATCTCGTAGGGATGAATCTGATCAACCTGCTGGATGCCGAGGGAAAACTTTTCGTGAAGGAGATCGTGAAGATCGCCACGGAAAGGGGCAAGGGGTCCGTTTCCTACCATTTTGAGAATCCCGACACGGAAGGCGTGGAAATCCGCAGGATTTATTTCCAGCGTGTGGACGATGTCATCATCTGCTGCGTGATTCCGTGACGGCCGGCCGCCCGTCCGGTCCCCATCTTAATTCTTGCATGGCCGGGAATTCCGAGTACATTTTTCCCGATATTTCAAGTCAATCTGTGCCATGATGCTGACGGTAAAGACGAAGATTACGACGGAAGGCTCTCGAGGGGGCTGAGCCTGCGGCTTTTTCCCACCCCTCGAAAGAGGGGTTTTTTTGTATAGCTGAGTCGTACTCATCCTCGTAATCGAGGACGAGAACGAGGATGAGAACGAGGACGGTTATGAAAGAAATAGGAATAGGGCTTCTGGGTTTTGGAACCGTCGGCGCGGGCGTGGTCGAAGGCCTGCAGAAGAACGGCGATCTCATCGCCCGGCGGATCGGCGCGAAGCTGGTCCTGCGCAAGATCGCCGACCTCGACCTGGACCGCGACCGCGGCGTGAAGGTGGACCGTTCGCTGCTGACCCGCGATGCGGCTTCCGTGATCAACGATCCGTCTGTTGACGTCGTGGTGGAACTGGTCGGCGGCACCGGAATCGCGCTCGACTTCGTGTTGAAGACCCTGGCCCTCGGCAAGCCGGTGGTGACCGCGAATAAGGCGCTGCTGGCGGAAAAGGGCGAGGAGATTTACCGCGTTGCGGCGGAAAAAGGCGCGGCGGTTTACTGCGAAGCCAGCGTCGGCGGCGGCATTCCGATCATCAAGGCCCTGCGCGAAGGCCTTGTCGCCAACCATATCCAGAGCGTTTATGGAATCCTGAACGGAACCTGCAACTACATCCTGACCCGGATGGAGCAGGAGGAGCTTCCGTTCGACCAGGTTCTGAAGGCCGCGCAGGCGGCCGGCTACGCCGAGGCGGAACCGAGCCTCGACATCGACGGCGTGGACACCGCCCACAAGGCGGCCATTCTCGCCTCGATGGCGTATGGGTTCCCGGTGCCGATGAAGTCGGTGCATGTCGAAGGGATTCGCGGCCTCGATCCGGTCGATATCGCGAACGCGGCGGAGCTGGGTTACAGGATCAAGCTGCTCGGGGTCATCAAGCGCGTGGACCGCGAGATCGAAGTGAGGATTCACCCGACCCTGGTGCCGCACCGCCACATGCTGGCCTCGGTGAGCGGCGTGTTCAACGCCATCTGGGTCTCCGGCGATATCGTGGGAGATACTCTCTACTACGGCCGTGGAGCCGGCCGTGCCGCCACCTCGAGCGCCGTG